>CBINIO010000695.1:0-2203 GCA_966250725.1 uncultured Chitinophaga sp. | reverse complement strand
CTGGTCCCGGTCGCGGTAACCCAGCACGGAAGGGATAAAATACCGTACGGTGCCGCCTTTGGTCGTTTTCATCGGGCCTACCTTGAAGCCTTCGATAAGACCGGGCTGGCCGAGGCGCATATCGTCGAAAGTTACGTTCCTGGCGGAATCAAAGCGGGTGCCGTCCAGAAGGAAACCTTTGTAATCGATCCGGAAGCGGTCGGTAAGCTTGATGGTATCCACGTTCTGCCCGTTCTCCAGCACTTTGAAATATACGCCGGTGGTGTCGCGCACGTAACCGGTAAGGTTATGCGTGGCGATGTAGTTTTTGATCGTCTGCTCGTCGATGGCGGCTTGTTTGTCATAATCATATGGCGGCGCCGGGTCGTCTTTTTTGTTGCACGCAAAGATCAGCACGATGGCGATCAGGCCCGCCAGCCCCAGGATGTTTCTCTTCATAATATAATGTTGCTGTTATTTGATATCGATAAGGCTCACGTCGCATTCCAGGATGGCGTTGGGCGGAATGGTGCCGGGCACGCCGATCTCGCCGAAGGCGAGCCGGGAAGGAATATACAAAATAATATGCCCGCCTTTGGTGATCAGCTGCAGGCCGATCTGCCAGCCTGCTATATGGTCCTTCAGCTGCCGGTTGTCGAACGAAGTGGGCAGCGGGCTTTGCTCCACGATCCGCGGGTTGCCGAGGATGCGGCGGGCGAAGGTGACCACCGGCACCTGGTCGAGGCGGATGGTGTCTTTCCCGTTCCCTTTATCCATGATCTTGTATACGACGCCGCTGGGATGGTATAATGTTCCCGAATCCTGCCCGGTGGCCCGCAGGTAGGCCCTGATATGGTCTGTATCCCGGTACACCGCGTCCAGCGCGGCTTCCAGGCTGGGCGCGTCTTTCGCGCAGGAGACCAGCAGCGTAGCCTGTGCCGCAAGCAGGAAAAATGTCAGTAATCGACGGTACAACATGCCTGAATATAGCGTTTTTTCAAAAATACACCCCTTAAACGGCCGGGAAGCGGCGAAAGTTACAAACAAAAAAAATCCCGCCCGCGGATAACCGGGGCGGGATTGGAAGTTTTATTCCCGTATGGATTAATAACCCATGCCCATATCGTGGCCGCCCGGCATTGCAGGGGCTGCGGATTTAGGTTCGGGCTTATCGGCGATCACGCATTCGGTGGTCAGCAGCATACCGGCGATGGATGCGGCGTTTTCCAGCGCGATGCGGGATACTTTGGTCGGGTCGATTACACCGGCGGTGAGCAGTTTCTCGTAAGTTTCGGTGCGGGCGTTGAAGCCGTAGTCGGCTTTGCCTTCCTTCACTTTCTGCACTACGATGGAACCTTCGATGCCGGAGTTTTCGGTGATCTGGCGCAGGGGCTCTTCGATCGCGCGTTTAACGATCGCGATGCCGGTCTGCTCGTCTTCGTTGTCGCCTTTCAGTTTGTCCAGCGATTCGATGGCGCGGATGAACGCAACGCCGCCGCCTGCTACGATGCCTTCTTCAACGGCAGCGCGGGTGGCGTGCAGGGCGTCGTCCACACGGTCTTTCTTTTCTTTCATTTCCACTTCGGTGGCAGCGCCAACGTACAGCACGGCAACACCGCCGCTCAGTTTGGCGAGGCGTTCCTGCAGTTTCTCACGGTCGTAATCGGAAGTGGTCACTTCGATCTGCGACTTGATCTGGTTGATGCGGCCCTGGATGGCTTCTTTATCGCCTTTACCGCCTACAACGGTGGTATTGTCCTTGTCGATGGTTACGGATTCGGCGCGGCCCAGGTAAGTGAGGTCGGCGTTTTCCAGTTTGTAACCCTGCTCTTCGGAGATCACCACACCTGCGGTGAGGGTAGCGATGTCCTGCAGCATTTCCTTCCTTCTGTCGCCAAAGCCGGGAGCTTTAACGGCAGCTACTTTCAGGGTGCCGCGCAGTTTGTTCACCACGAGGGTGGCCAGTGCTTCGCCTTCGAGGTCCTCGGAGATGATCACCAGGGGAGCGCCTTGCTGGGCCACTTTTTCGAGGATGTGCAGGATGTCCTTCATGGTGCTGATCTTTTTGTCGTAGATCAGGATGTAAGGATTCTGCAGCTCGGCCTGCATTTTTTCGCTGTTGGTGATAAAGTAAGGGGAGAGGTAGCCACGGTCGAACTGCATGCCTTCCACTACTTCAACGGTAGTTTCGGTGCCTTTCGCTTCCTCAACGGTGATCACGCCG
>CBINIO010000694.1:0-2212 GCA_966250725.1 uncultured Chitinophaga sp. | reverse complement strand
CGCGCGGCTCCATTTCCACCGGCGGCGCCGGGCGCTGGGGCAACCGCAATTTCGACGGCGGTTATACCATCAGCAACGTAACGCTCATCAGCGGCGGCAAAGCCCAGAAAGCCACCCACGAGATCGTGGACACGCGCATGCGCGTGGACCTTCCGCAGGCGCTCAAAGCAAAGGGCGGCGCCGTGCAGCTAAAAGTGCAGTTCTCTTTCCCGATACCCGAATATGGCACCGACCGCATGGGCATCCTCAAAACCAAAAACGGCAAGATCTACGAAATAGCGCAGTGGTACCCGCGCATGTGCGTGTTTGACAACGTGCTGGGCTGGAACACGCTGCCATACCTCGGCCAGGGCGAGTTTTACCTCGAATACGGCAACATCGAGTACAGCATCAACGCGCCGGCCAATCACATCGTGGTGGGCTCCGGCCAGCTGCTGAACCCTTCCGAAGTGCTGACGCCCACGCAGCTGCAGCGTTACCGCCAGGCGCAGAACAGCGACAAGACCGTGATGCTGCGCAGTCTGAGCGAAGTGAACGATCCCGCGTCGCGGCCGGCCAAAAAACGCCTTACCTGGAAATTCAAATGCACCAATACGAGAGACGTCGCCTGGGCTTCCTCCCCCGCGTTCATCTGGGACGCCGCGCGCATGAACCTGCCCGGCGGCAAAAATGCCCTTGCCATGAGCGTATATCCTGAAGAGAGCGCAGGCGACACCGCATGGAGCCGCTCTACCGAATACGTAAAAGGCTGCATCGAACATTATTCCGAAAAATGGTATCCCTATACTTACCCCGTTGCCGTGAACGTAGCCGGCATCGTGGGCGGCATGGAATACCCCGGCATCGTGTTCTGCTCGTACCGCGCGCGCCGCGGGGGCCTCTGGGGCGTTACCAACCACGAGTTCGGTCACAACTGGTTCCCGATGATCGTGGGCAGCAACGAAAGGCGTTTTGCATGGATGGACGAAGGTTTCAACACCTTTATCAACGGCATCGCGTCCAACGCTTTCAATAACGGCGAATACGCCAATAAGAACCGCGACCGCCACCGCGCGAGCCGGGCCATGTATATGGACTCGGCAGGCATCCTTCACCGGCCGGACGTAGTGGCGCAAAGAAGCCTCGGCATTCTCGCCTATTACAAACCCGCCATGGGACTGGATCTGCTGAGGGAAGAAGTGCTCGGCGAAGAACGTTTCGACAAAGCGTTCCGTTATTATATCGACAACTGGGCATTCAAACATCCCACGCAGTGGGACTTTTTCCGCGCCATCGAAAACAGCAGCGGCGAAAGGCTCGACTGGTTCTGGCGTTCGTGGATACTCAACAACTGGAAAGTGGACATGGCGGTAGCGCCCGTTACTTATCAGAACGATACCACGGCCGTCGTTACGCTGGAATGCCTGGAGCAGGCGCCCATGCCGGTGACTGTTGACCTTAAAATGGCGGACGGCAGCGTAACAAGACTGAAATTCCCGGTAGAGATCTGGCAGAGCGGCCCCACTTTCCGTTTCCGTCAGAAAGTGTCCGGCAAGATACAGGGCGTGACCATCGATCCCGACAAGGCATTGCCTGATGCGAACAGCGCCAATAACACCTGGGTGTTGCAATAAAAACATGCTGCATCCCCCGATGCGAATGGCGCCAACACCATCCGGGCATTGCAACAAAACATGCTGCATCCCCCGACGCGAACAACGCCAACAATGCCTGGGCATTGCAATAAAACATCCCGCATCATACAAGGGCTGTCCGGAAAACACGGACAGCCCTTCGTATTTCGGCACCCACAGGCTCCCAGGCGACGCTGCAATGTTGAAAGGCTTCATTCGGGCAACCTCCTTTCCCAACCGAAAGCCATGCCGTTGCAGAGAAAATCCGATCTAAATCGTTATCTTACAAGCACAGTTCCGCGAATTCCATGTTACAGAAATATTACCTGTTACTGCTTTTATGTACGGTACTGAACCGCAGCGACGCGCAGCAGCCTCCGCAGGAATTCAGTACGCTCAACATCCATCACGGCCTATCCAACAACCAGGTGAACTGCATCTACAAGGATGCGAAAGGTTTTATCTGGTTCGGCACCATGGGAGGGCTGAACCGTTACGATGGCAGCAGTTTCCGGCATTTCCGCCACAGCATCGCCGACTCGCTTTCCCTGAGCGACGATTATATCATGGGCATTTTTTCCGCGCCCGGCAACCGCATG
>CBINIO010000693.1:0-2216 GCA_966250725.1 uncultured Chitinophaga sp. | reverse complement strand
GTAAATATATACCAGGGCAATTCCCTGATCCTGTCTGATGTGAACATTTCGGTGAACAGGGGAGAGTTCGTGTACCTGATCGGGAAGACGGGCACGGGCAAATCCAGTTTGCTGAAAACTTTGTACGGCGATCTGCCGCTCCGCGAGGGAAGCGGCCAGGTGGCGGGTTTCGACCTGACGAAGATGGACTGGAAGAAGGTGCCTTACCTCCGCCGGAACCTGGGCGTGGTGTTCCAGGATTTCCAGCTGCTGACGGACCGTACGGTGCACGACAACCTGAAGTTCGCGCTGAAGGCCACGGGTTGGGCGGACCAGTCGCAGATCGAGGAAAAGATCAAGGACGTGCTGGAAAAGGTGGGCCTGGGCACGAAAGGGTTCAAGATGCCTTACGAGCTGAGCGGCGGGGAGCAGCAAAGGGTGGACATCGCCCGCGCGCTGCTGAACGGCCCCAAGCTGATACTGGCGGACGAGCCTACGGGCAACCTCGATCCGGAAACCTCCGACGGCATCATGCAGCTGTTGTTCCGTATTTGCCGGGAAGACGGCACGGCGCTGATCATGGCCACCCACGACTATATCGTGCTGCAGAAGTTCCCCAGCCGCGTGCTGCGCACGGAGAACGGGCAGGTGACGGACAATGCAGCGGTAAATTTTGTATAGATAAAGTGCTGGTTACCAGTAAATATGCCTTCCAAATTCAATTTGGAACTTGCCATATTACTTCTTACCTTTGCACCGGAAAAATAGCGAGTTTAAAAATTATTATTATCAAAGATGTCTTACTTAACTGTAGAAAAGAAAGCTAATATTTTCAAAGAATTCGGTGGCAGCGAAAAGAATACCGGTTCTGTGGAAGCTCAAATTGCACTGGTAACGGAGCGCATCAACAGCATCTCCGCTCACCTGAAGCAGAATAAAAAGGATTTCTCCACTCACCGCGGCCTGATGAAAATGGTAGGGCAGAGAAAGCGCCTGCTTTCTTACCTGGCTAAAACCAACCTCTCCGGCTACCGTGCCCTCATTGAGAAGTTAGGTCTCAGAAAGTAATCCGAAACTTTTTATAGCCGCTATTCCCAACTGATTATAGTTGGGAATAGTTTTTTTGTATGTGTACCTTATTAATCCTCACACAAGTATGAATCTCACACCTACTTCGGTTAAATTTGATATAGGCGGAGGCCGCATTGTGACGATAGAAACAGGCAAAATGGCCCGTCAGGCCGATGGCGCCGTTACTGTCCGTCTCGGCGACTGTATCCTGCTCGCCACTGTCGTGGCCAACAAGAAGCCCAAAGAAGGCCAGTCCTTTTTCCCTTTAACCGTTGACTACCAGGAGAAATTTGCGTCCGCCGGCCGCATCCCGGGATCGTTCTTCAAACGCGAAGGCAAACTGAGCGACTATGAAGTGCTGATCTCCCGCCTGATCGACCGCGCCCTGCGCCCTTTGTTCCCCGACGATTATTTATGCGACGTACAGGTGCTGGTAACCCTCGTTTCCTCCGATCCTGAAGTGATGCCCGACGCAATGGCGGCCCTCGCGGCTTCCGCTGCACTCGCAGTGTCCGACGTGCCCATCCAGGAGATCATCTCCGAAGTGCGCGTGGCGCGCGTTGCCGGCGAATTCGTGATCAACCCCACCCGGTCCCAGCTGGCAGCCGCCGATATGGACTTTATCGTGGCCGCTACTGAAAAGAACATCATGATGGTGGAAGGGGAAAGCAAGGAGTGCCAGGAAGAAGACCTCGTAAAAGCCATTGAGCTGGGTCATGAAGCGATCCGCGTACAGGTGAAAGCCCAGGAAGAGCTCCGCGCCCTTATCGGCAACCCCGCCAAACGCGAATACGACAAACCGCACCAGAATGACGAGCTGAAAGCCAAGATCGCCGCTTTCGCACAGGCCCGCATCCTGGAAGTGTCCAAATCCGCCCTCGGCAAACACGACCGTTCCGAAGCGTTCAAAAAGATCGAAGAAGAGCTGGTGGAATCCCTCGGCGAGCTGCCTGAAGAAGACGCAGCCCTGGTGGGCGGCTATTTCCACGACCTGGAAAAAGAAACCGTCCGCAACATGATCCTGGACGAAAGCATCCGCCTCGACGGCCGCGTGCTCGACCAGGTACGCCCCCTGGCGATGGAAACGGACCTGCTGCCTTCCCCGCACGGCTCCGCCCTGTTCACCCGCGGCGAAACGCAGTCCCTCACCACCGTTACCCTCGGTA
>CBINIO010000692.1:0-2238 GCA_966250725.1 uncultured Chitinophaga sp. | reverse complement strand
AGAGACAGCTTACGACCCGCGCTCGCCCTATTCAGCGTCCAAAGCCAGCTCCGACCATTTCGTGAGAGCATATCATCACACTTACCATTTACCGGTAGTGCTGAGCAACTGCTCCAACAACTACGGCTCGCATCACTTTCCTGAAAAGCTGATCCCGCTGGCTATTCACAATATCAAAAACAACAAGCCCGTGCCCGTTTACGGCAAAGGCGAGAACGTGCGCGACTGGCTTTTCGTGGAAGACCATGCGCGGGCGATAGACGTTATTTTTCACAACGGCCGCAACGGCGAAACCTATAACATCGGCGGGTTCAACGAATGGAAGAACATCGATCTCATCCGCCTGCTGTGCAAAGTGATGGACCGCAAGCTGGGCCGCGCGGAAGGAACGTCGGAAAAGCTGATCACATTCGTGAAGGACAGGGCGGGGCACGACCTGCGTTACGCCATAGACGCCACGAAGCTCAACAAAGAACTCGGCTGGGCGCCCAGCCTCCAGTTCGAAGAAGGGCTGGAAAGAACGGTGGACTGGTACCTGCAGAACGAAGAATGGCTGCAGCACGTTACCAGCGGCGCCTATCAACAATATTACAAGGAACAATACCAGCAACGATAATGCCTTTCAGACCAACAGGAATTCCCGGTCTTCTTGTTTTCGAACCGAAAGTACATGGAGACGACAGGGGATATTTTTTCGAAAGCTACAACGCCAATACCTTTCTCGAAGAAGGCATCGATATCCGTTTTGTGCAGGACAACCAGGCCCGCTCCACTTACGGCGTGCTGCGAGGGCTGCATTTCCAGCTGGGGCCGCATGCGCAAACCAAGCTGGTGCGCGCGCTGGAAGGCCGCATCCTCGACGTGGTGGTAGACCTCCGCACCGGCTCGCCCGCTTACGGCAAGGTATTCACCATAGAGCTTTCCGCGGAGAACAAGCTGCAGCTGCTGGTGCCGCAGGGTTTCGCGCACGGGTATTCCGTGCTGAGCCCCACCGCGGAAGTGATGTACAAATGCGATAACTTTTATAACAAGGCCAGCGAAGGCGGCATCCTTTACAACGACCCCGCGCTGGGGATCGACTGGGGCATTCCGCTCAACGAAGCGGTAGTGTCCGAAAAGGACAAAGTGCTGCCGCTTTTCGCCGACGTTCAACATAATTTTATTTTTCAGCAATAAACGGAACATGAAACACATCCTCGTAACAGGCGCCAACGGCCAGCTGGGCCAGGCGCTGCGATCCGCCGCCGCGCAATATCCCGGTTTCGAACTGATCTGCACCGACCGGGACGAACTGGACATTACCGACACCGAAGCGGTGAACGCGTTCTTCGCCCGCCAACAGGTAGACGCGGTGATCAACTGCGCCGCCTATACGGCTGTTGATAAAGCGGAGGAGGACGAGGAAGCGGCTTTCCTGCTGAACTTCCAGGCGCCGCTGATACTGGCCGAAGCCGCCGCGCAGCACGGCAGCTCGTTCATACAGGTGTCCACGGATTATGTTTTTGACGGCAGCCACAACCGGCCGTATGCTGAAACCGACGAAACGTCCGCCCAAAGCGTGTACGGCGCTTCCAAGCTGCGGGGCGAAGCGGCCGTGCTCGGTTATCACCCCAATGCCGTGATCGTCCGTACTTCCTGGCTGTATTCCCGCACCGGCGTCAACTTTGCCCTGCGCATGCAGCAGCTGATGCAGGAAAAGGAAAGCCTGAACGTCGTGTTCGACCAAACCGGCACACCCACTTACGCTCCCGACCTGGCAAACGCCATTCTCACCATACTCGGGCACCCTTCCCTGGCGGAAGGCGGCGTTTACCACTACAGCAACGAAGGCGTTGCCAGCTGGTACGACTTTGCAGTCGCCATAAAGGAACTTACGGGGTCCAAATGCGCGATCAACCCGGTTACTTCGGACCAATACCCCACCGCGGCGCAAAGACCGGCTTACAGCGTCTTAAACAAAGGAAAGATCAAATCGGTTTTCGGGTTGGAGATACCCTACTGGAAGGACAGTTTGGCAGTTTGCCTGGGTAAATAAGCCCTGCCGGTATTTTAGCTGACTATTTTCCCGTCTTTCATCACCAGCTGGCGGTCGCTGAGCGTCGCCAGCTCTTCGTTGTGCGTGACGATGATGAAGGTTTGGCTGAACTGGTCGCGCAGCTGGAGGAAAAGCTGATGCAGCTCCTTTGCGTTCCGGGAATCGAGGTTGCCGGTAGGCTCGTCCGCCATGATCACTGCGGG
>CBINIO010000691.1:0-2271 GCA_966250725.1 uncultured Chitinophaga sp. | reverse complement strand
CCGCCTCGGTATTGGAAGGCAGCTGTCCGTCGGCAATGGCGAAACAGATCGCGCGGATGTGGTCGGCGATCACGCGGAACGCGATGTCGGTTTTTTCGGACTGCCCGTATTTTTTATCGCAGAATTTTTCGGTAGCGGCGATCAGCGGCGTGAACACGTCCGTGTCGTAATTGCTCTGCTTGCCCTGCAGCACGCGCACGAGCCGCTCGAAGCCCATGCCGGTGTCCACATGTTTTGCGGGCAGCGGCTCCAGGCTTTTGTCTTTCATGCGGTTGAACTGCATGAACACGTTGTTCCATATCTCGATCACCTGCGGGTGATCGTTGTTCACCAGCTCGCGGCCGGGCACTTTGGCCCTTTCCGCATCCGTGCGGCAATCCACATGGATCTCCGTGCAGGGGCCGCAGGGGCCGGTATCGCCCATTTCCCAAAAATTATCCTTTTTATTGCCCAGCAGGATGCGGTCCTCGGCCACATACTGTTTCCAGTATTCGCGGGCTTCGGTGTCGGGCTCCAGGTTTTCTTTCTTATCCCCTTCAAACACAGTAACATACAGCCGGTCTTTGGGCATCTTGTACACTTCGGTGAGCAGCTCCCAGCTCCACTGGATGGCCTCTTTTTTGAAATAATCGCCAAAGCTCCAGTTGCCCAGCATCTCGAACATGGTATGGTGATAGGTGTCGATGCCCACTTCCTCCAGGTCGTTGTGCTTGCCGCTTACGCGGAGGCACTTTTGCGTGTCTGCCGCGCGTTTCCAGGGCGCGGGCTTGTTGCCGAGAAAAATGTCCTTGAACTGGTTCATCCCCGCGTTGGTAAACTTGAGCGTGGGGTCGTTCTTCAGCACGATGGGCGCGCTGGGCACGATGTGGTGGCCTTTTGAAGCAAAAAAATCGAGGAATTGTCGTCTGATCTCGGCTGCGGTCATAAAATATTACTGTGTATTAATATCTAATTTTAACTTTATAATTGCATCCATCCCAAATTTCCCTTTAATTTGTACTTATCGCAAAGTGGCCGCCGGGAAATTGAGATTCAAAGGGTTGACGTTTTAACCTATTTCCAGTAGGTTTGCGCTCCCCGGTTTAACCATACCAATTTTTACGTAGGTTGAATGCGGTGCAAAAATATCGAAATAATCAAAAACAAGGCATAACCAACGTTTTCCTGTGAAAAAACCGGGGAATGCACTGATTGATACTAAAAATCCAGGCAGCGCGTTAACATCGTTCGCGCACCATATCAACCCTCTAGGTTCATGAAGAAGGTAAAATATTTTTATAATACTCAAACGCTCAAATACGAAAAGCTCGTAGTGTCCGTGCGGGTAAAGGTCCTCCGTATCCTCGGTTTTCTCTCCGCCGCCATCGTTACCGGCATCCTTTTCCTGTCCGTCGCTTACCGCTTCCTCGAATCGCCAAAGGAAAAATTCCTGCGGCAGGACATTGAGAACATGAAGGAAGAATACGACGCGCTGAAAGGCCGCATGGCGGAAATGAAAGGCTCGCTGGACGAACTGCAGCACCGCGACAACGAAATTTACCGCGTCATTTTCGAAGCCCCGCCTATCGCGGATAGCGTGCGCGCGGGCAAAGCCGGCAAAGAGGAAGAGAACAGCCAGCTGGCCGCCAAATCCAACGACGACATCATCGCCGCTTCCGCCAGGATGCTCGCCGAGCTGAGCAACCGCATGAAAGTGCAGGAAAAATCCTACCTGCAGATCGAAGACCTTATCAAGAACAAACAAAAAATGCTGGCCTCCATCCCGGCCATTCAGCCTGTATCCAACAAAGACCTGGACCGTATCGCATCCGGTTTCGGCTACCGTATAGATCCCATTTACAAAACGATGAAGTTCCACAGCGGCCTCGATTTCGCGGCGCCGTCGGGCACGCCCATCTATGCCACGGGCGACGGCACCATCCAGGAAGCCAGCCTCAGCGACGTGGGCTACGGCAATCACGTGGTGGTGAACCACGGCTACGGCTACAAAACCCTCTACGGCCACATGGTGCGCATGAAAGTGAAACGCGGCCAGCGAGTGAAGCGCGGCGACGTGCTGGGATGGGTCGGCAGCACGGGCAAATCCACCGGTCCCCACTGTCATTACGAGATCATGAAAAACGGCACCAAGGTTGATCCCGTTTATTTCTTCTATAACGATCTCACACCCGAGCAATTTGACCGCATGCTGAAGATCGCGCGCTCCGGCAACCAGTCTTTCGATTAATGGAATGATTATTGGAGGAAAAGGCAGGCGGTGATAAAAGGGAT
>CBINIO010000690.1:0-2277 GCA_966250725.1 uncultured Chitinophaga sp. | reverse complement strand
GTTGGCTTCTTTGTCGTACAGCGCGTAAGAAAGGCCCGGGTATACGATCTTTTCTTTGACGATCGCGGCGATCTTCCGCAGGAAAAAATCGTCGCCGGAATAATTTTCCAGCAACGCGGTATTCCCCGCGATGATGTGGTATTCCACACCCGGCCGCATCGGCGAAAGCGCCAGTTCCTGCAGCAGCGGCGAGCCGGGCGTCAGCTCTTTGAGAGTGGCGCCGGGGTATACTTTCAGATGTTTGAGCAGGTAAGCGAGCCCGGTGATGGCGTACTTTACCGGCCCCGTGATATTGAGCGCCTGCGTCAGCAGGTTGGTGGCGGAGCCGCTCAGGCCGGCCATTTCGGAGCCGGAGCAGGGCGAGCCTACCAGGATGAGTTTTTTGACATAATCCGTACCGGGCACTTTTTCGGTGAGCCAGCGCGATACCAGCCCGCCCATGGAATGCGCCACGATGGTCAGTTCCGGCATGCCGGGTTCGCCCATGCCCGCGCCGGTGAGCGCTTCGTGCAGCCGTGCGGCGGTGTCGGATACGGGGGTGGAAAGATTTTCATAATCATAGGTGAGCAGGTAATCCGGCGGCGATTGCTGCGCCATGAACACTTCTTTCATATACTGCGTGTCGCCGATAATGCCGTGTATGAGCAAAGTGGCCCTGGCCGCCGGTCCCAGCCTGTCCACTGTTTGCCATTCGCCGTTTTTGAAAGCACAAATGGCGAGCGTGTTCGTTTTTTTGGAACGGAACACTTTTTTGAAATACAGTTTCACCGCCGACGTAAGGCTGCGCGTGGTAACGGGGGAAGAAGGCAGCTTCTCCACGAAAATATTCCCTTCATCATCCGCGTAACCCAGCGGCACGTACATCTGCAAGGTATGATCGAAGCCGAAGGGCACGATCACTTCCTCGCCGGCCGGCCCGTCCGCCGAACGCAGTGCCGCGCGCGGCCGCAACTGCCGGATCACCAGCGGGGCGCCGGGTTCCAGCTCCCGGTCGGTTTGCAGTTCGATGGCCGCGACGCCTCCGTTCAGGCCGTTGTCCGTTAATACTTCTCCCCAGATATCGGGCGGCGGCGCGTCGCTTATGCTTCGTGTGTTCGTTTCCGTTATAATGGTCGCTTTCGCGGAAACCCCCTGCGGCGCCGTGATCGTGAACGCGCCAAAATCAGCCGTGCCGCCTTCCGGCAGCTGTTGTTCGACGGTTTCCGCCACGCAGGTAACCGGGAAAGTGAACACCGACCAGTACGGCTGATCTTCCGCCGGCGTGTCCGCGCCGCCGCCCAGGTCGCGCGTGAGCGCGGCGCGCTGCGGGGCAAGGTCCAGCTCGAGGCCGTCCTGTTTGTAACGGTCGGCGTCGAACGGTTCGGTGGAAACGATGATCTTCAGGTAATCCGTCACTTCGCTCACCTGGTAGTTCTTATACGCGGGGTCGATGCTGACGGGTATGGTCGCGGACAGTTTATTGTTCTCCGCGTACGCCAGCGCTGCGCTGTCGCCGGGGGCCAGCGCGGGTTGGTCGTTACGGATAAGATCGGTGTAGATCGCGTATTTGCTGCCGAGGTACAGGGCTTTGATATAACAGCGTTCCACCGGCGCATTGGGCTTTAATGTAACGGTCAGGCGGAATGCCGGGTATTTGCCGTTCTTATAATGTAAACGGATCCAGTCGCCGGTTACGGTTTCGCCGGTCGCCGCGTTGTTGGCCGTTTGCCCTTCCACGATCTGCCAGTCAAAAATAAAACGGTCTTTCGTCAGCGTATCGTCCAGGTGCTTTAGTTCTTTCGCGGAGCGCCAGTTGGCGACGGTGCTCATTTTTTTGACGAACAGCGCGGCGTCGGGCTCCCGGCGGAACAGCGGCAGCGCGCCATTGTAATCGGTGAGTACATACCCGTCCGTCAGCCGTTTTACTTTGTATTGCGCGCCGGGCGTACCGGGTGTAAATGAGAGCTGCAGGAAGGGGAAACCGCCTTCCTTGTAAGCCCGCTCCAATGCGGCGTCCGGCGGGCTTTCCACGATCATGCCGGCCCTGTCCGCCTTTAGCAGCGATGCGCGTACCGCAAGGCTTTCCGTATCAAAACCAGTCAGCTCTATGATGGAGTACAGGGGAAACACGGCTTTCACCGGCACTTCGTAGTCGCCGCGGATGGCTCGGTCCGCGCACTCTCGACGGACGGGAAACCGACGTTCGAAAAGGCGGCGCAGTTCGAGGTGATCCTCCGGGCCTCGGCGCAGGACCGGCTGATCGCGGCAGGGCTCCCCGGCGTCAAGCTGGCCGAGCTG
>CBINIO010000689.1:0-2289 GCA_966250725.1 uncultured Chitinophaga sp. | reverse complement strand
CGATCTTGAGAAAACCGAGATCGAGCAAACCGCCGTTGATATCATGTGTGTCTGTGAGGGAGAGTTCCTGGCAACCGAAATTTTGTGCTTGAAGGTTTTGCATAAGCGAAAGGTTTGGTAGTGAATGGAAAAAAGCGGCGCCCTGCTTAACGGGACGCCGCCACGTTTTAAACCGGTTTTACGGGGTACTTAACCCAGTATGCCACCGCCGAGGCCGCCGAGGAGGCTGTTGAGCAGGTTGGTAACAGGGGTGAGTAAATTGCCGAGGCCGCCAACGCCGGGGATGCCGCCGCCGGTGCCGGGCAGGCCGGGAAGACCTGACAGCAGGGCGTTGGTATCGAGTTGCCCGCCGATGGTGATTTTTCCATTAACATTGGTGATGCCAAGGGAGAGGAATCCGCCGTTAACGTCCTGGGTCGCGGTTGCGTCGAGTTCCTGGCAACCATAGTTGTGTACTTGCAAGTTTTCCATATGATAGGAGGTTTGGTTAAAAAACGGTTTTGCCGGCTGTCATTTTCCTGGGGTGCAGGAATGTAGCGGTGATGAATCCCGGGGGCTTTGGAGCATTGAGGATAGGGGCTCTTACGATGCGCTGTCGGGGAACAACCGCGATAAAATTTATGACAGGCTGTAAATTACTAAGCCGGTATTGATCTTTGGTTGTTCAGTTTGTTCATTTTCAATGGGTTGATCCAAAGGGCTATTCATTTTTTGAACAAAGGCGCATTAGCAATCGTTTAACATTTTATCCGGTAAAAACCCTGCATATTAGGAAACGATAATTCCAACTGTTTTTGTAATTTATGCTGACGGACGGCCGCTTGCAGCAGCGGCTGAATTTGCCAAAGCAATGCCACTTAGTATTATTACCGGCGTGCCGGATACACAATGCAGATCATGACAAAAATCTCCCTGTTCCAACCATTCCTTAACTGGGGTTCCCTCCGCTTGTTTTCGCTGCTGCTTGTATTTACCGTTATCTTTTCTTCCGCCCATGGTCAGCAGCAGCTGGTCCGGTCGCTTAAAGCAGCACTCTACAGCGGGAAAGTAACGGACAGCATGCGGTATGCGGACCTGCTTAACCGCGTCAGCGCCCTGTCGCTCGTTCAGCAGCTGGACACTACCTATGTGTATGCCGCCAGGGCCAGGGAGCTTTCCGCCAGGCTGGGCTACCGGCAAGGGCTCGCGGACGCCTACATGAATCTTGCCGCGAGTTTTTCGTTTCAGAATAACAGCAAGCTCACTCACCGTTTTTATCGCGAAGCGCTTCAACGTTACCGCGATCTTGGCGATTCCGCGGGCGTGTGCCGGGCTTTGTATGGCATCGGAAGTTATTATCATTATGAAAAGAAAAACGAGCTGGCCATTCCTTATATGGAAGAATCCATGGGGGTTGGCAGCCGGCTGCTGAAGGATTCCGCATGGGCCGGGATGCTCGCCAATTATTATCTCGTGTTCGCGGAAGACAGCCTTCGCCGGGATTCCGCGCAGTGGGCGCTTTCCAAGGCGCATGAGATAGCTGTCCGGTTTCATGACGACCGTATGCTGACATACACCGGTCTGTTCCAGGCGCATGAAGAAGTAAAGGCCGGCCGTCCGGACGAGGCCATGAAAAAGCTGGAGCGCCTGGCTGCGCATTCCGTGCGGGAGGGCTATAATTACTTCGCGCTATATGCCTATGCCCAGATGGATATTTATGCCAGCTATGCCGGGCTGCCTGATTCGCTTCGCTACCGCAAACGCATGCTGGACGCCGCCATCCTTGGCGGGTACAAAAAGCTGATGGTGCGGCCCGTCACTTCCCTGTATCAATATTATAAAGGCGTCAGCGCGGATGCCGCCATTCCGTATGCCGACGTGTTGTCCGAGATAGCCACTCACCAGGAAGATCTCCGTACACAGGGAGCGCAGGATTATGCAGAGTCTTTCATGCAGGAACAGGAGCTGCGCGCCACGCGGCTCAACCGGGAGCTGCAGGAGCAAACGGTGATATCCGGCAAACTGGAAAACCGTCAAAGGATCACGCTGATCCTGTTTATCGTGATCTGCGGCTTGCTGGCTGCCGGTTTGATATACGTTTACAATCGTTCGGCCCGCGAATCCCGCATGGCTGCCAAACGACTGAAGGAGATCAACCGCATGATGATCGACAAGAACAGGCAGCTGCAGCGGCATGACGATTTCAAAAACAAATTGTTGTCGATCCTCGCCCACGATTTCAGGCTGCCGCTGAGCCATATCATCAGCGTAACGAACCTGTTCCAGCAAAAGGACATCAAGCCCGAGCAG
>CBINIO010000688.1:0-2291 GCA_966250725.1 uncultured Chitinophaga sp. | reverse complement strand
TTACATACCGCGCTTTGACGGGTTTTTTGAGCCGCTCGCGTACTTTGATGATGCCTTTGCCTTCAATCGTTTTCCGCTGGCCGGCTTCGGTGAAATGTTTGCCGTCCTGGGAAATGAAGAACGTCACCTGTTTGGGCGGGTAGATCCACTGGTCTTTATTGCCCAGCGTATTCAGCCCCAGCACCGCGATGTCCGTGGAATCGCCGAGGTCTATCACCGCTTCCATGGCGCCCCCGCTGTAGCCGGTCCACTGGTTGTCGTTAAATTCTTTCACGCCTTCGATGCCGTTCACCAAAGCAAAAGAGCTGCCCGGGTTGTAGTTCTGGTGCGGCGGTTTTGCCAGGGTAACGGTTTTGCCGGCCGCCTTGTGCATCACAAATGCCTGCCTGAACTCGTTGCCGTACTGCTTGTCTCCCTGGAACACGGCCGCTCTCACCACGCCGCTTTGCGTAACGGGGACGGGCGCGGCATATGCGGCGGATTCCGCGGTGGGCGCGCTGCTGTCGGTGGTGTAAGTGATCTTTCCGCCGTCCAGCTTGCTGTCCAGCTTTACCTGCACGCCGCCTTTGCCGTCGCTTTCCACGATACCGCTCACTTCAAACACATGTTTGGCGTAGTTCACGCCTTTCTTTTCCAGGCGGGGCAGATCGGATTTAAGCCTTTCGATGAAATCGTCGTAATTCCTTTTTTCTTTTGGCGACCACAATACTTCCGCCAGCGCGATGGCGCGCGGGTAAACCATGTACTCCACGTGCGCGGGATTTTCGATGTACTCCGTCCACACATTTCCCTGCGCGCCTTTGATGTAACGGGCTTCTTCGGCGCTCAACGCTTCGGGCACCGGCTCGTATCCATATACTTTGCTCACGGGCGTATACCCGCCGATGGCAAGCGGCTCGTTTTTGCCGCGGCTCTGGTAATGGTCGAGGTATACATACCCGCCCGGCGTCATGATCACGTCGTGATGCTGTTTGGCCGCCGCAATGCCGCCTTCGATGCCGCGCCAGCTCATCACGGTGGCGTTGGGCGCGAGGCCGCCTTCCAGTATCTCGTCCCAGCCGATGATCTGGCGGCCTTTTTCGTTGAGGTATTTTTCGATGCGCCGGATGAACCAGCTTTGTAAAGCGTGTTCGTCTTTGAGGCCTTCGGCTTTGATGCGGGCCTGGCATTTGGGGCATTTTTCCCAGCGCACTTTCGGGCTTTCGTCGCCGCCGATGTGGATGTATTTGCCGGGGAACAGCATCATCACTTCATCCAGCACGTCCTGTAAAAAGGTGAACACGGAATCGTTGCCCGCGCAATATACATCGTCGTACACGCCCCAGCGGGTGCCTACTTCATAAGGCCCGCCGGTGCAGCCCAGGTGCGGGTAAGCGGCCAGCGCAGCGAGCGAATGGCCGGGCAGCTCGATCTCGGGTATCACGGTTACATGATGGGCCGCTGCGTAGGCTACCACGTCCTTGATCTGCTCCTGTGTATAAAACCCGCCGTAGGGTTTGCCGTCGTACCTGTTTTCATTGTAATGCCCTTCCATCGTTTCTTTCCGGCGCGAGGCCACTTCCTGCAGACGAGGATATTTTTTTATTTCGATGCGCCAGCCCTGGTCTTCGGTAAGATGCCAGTGGAAAGTATTCATCTTATGCATCGCCATCAGGTCGATATATTTTTTGATGAAATCCACCGGGAAAAAATGTCGTCCTACGTCAAGATGCAGGCCACGGTAGGGAAAGCGCGGCTGGTCGAATACGTCCACCCCGGCGATCCAGTAGCTGGGCGCCTGCTGCACGGGCAGCAGCTGGATGAGCGTTTGCATGCCATAGAACGTGCCGGCCGCGTCTTCCCCCTGGATGGTCACCTGGTCTTTGCCGACCTTCAGACGGTACGTTTCGGGCATTCCCTTTTCGGCGGCGGGCATGCTGCTGAACACGATCATGTTGCGTTCCGCGCTGTCCTGCACCTTGAGCGCGAATCCGCTGATGCTTTTAAAATATTCGTTGAACAATGCGGCCGTCTGTTTGTCTTCTTCCGAAGCGGCAACCAGCACGGTCTGTTTGTCGATCAAAAAAGAATCCGGCGTTTCGGTAAGGCGCGCGGGCAGGGGAATGATGCTCACCTTTGTTTTCGGGGCGGTGGAAGCGGAACCTCCGCCGGTGCAGGCGGCCAAACCTATGATGGCGCAGCCTGCCGCAAGTTGGAACAGTTTTTTGATGGTCATTGTCTGTTTTTGTTAGCTCCCGGAAAATACTACTCTATAATGATTTCATCCGCAAAAATATGACAGGGTTCGCCTT
>CBINIO010000687.1:0-2298 GCA_966250725.1 uncultured Chitinophaga sp. | reverse complement strand
CCTGTATATCGCGGATGTGCGTGGGATAGCAGTCCATGCGGGCGGCATACCCTTCGTTGATATTGGTGAAGGCGCCGGAAGGAACGGAAATTTCCACGTCCTTCAGCTTCACGTAGGTGTACAGGTCGTTGTCGGTAAGCTCGCTGATATATTTTTCGCGGGGCTGCAGCGAGGCGGAGCGGCTTTCCTTCTGCATGATCCACGTGGCTTCCAGCCCGCTCAGCACGGCGCGGCCGGGGTTGCTGAGCTGCGCCACCGTTGCGTTGCCCAGCCAGATCTTCACATGATCGTTGAAGCTGAAAATATTGTCGCCGGGCGTTTTCATTTTCAGGTAGAGGCCTGTTGTGCCGTCCATGCTTTGCACGTACACGGCAATGGCGTTCTCGGTTTTATCAAGCGTATGTTTGTTACTCGTTTTGTTGAGATTTTTGGCGATGTTCGGATGGCCTTTGTCGCTCACCACGATCCCTTCTATATAAATGTTTTCCGTTATCGCGCCCGCGGGGAGGCTTTTGATATACGCAAAATCTTTCAGCACGGCGCCGTCGAAGCTCATGCCCGGGTGCTGCACGATCCTCACGGAATCGGCGGTGGTGGCGCCCAGCGCGTCGAGGTAGCTGAGGCTGAGCATGCAGGCGCGCGCGTTAACGGACTTGTTGGAATCCGCCTTTACGAACAGGTAACCGTTGGTGATGCTCACGTCTTTCAGCCATCCGCTTTGCGCCGCATCTTCGTACCGGAAACCGACGGTCATTTTTTCAAGCGGCACGTTGGTATTGATCGCGGTCTTTAAAGCGCCGCCATTGGCAATGCTTTGAAGCGTCGTGTCCGCTATCGCTATTTTTGGTACGAGGCCGGTTTGCTGCAGGGAAATAGTGTCCGTTTTACCGGCGGCGCGCACGATCAGCCTTACGGCGCGGGGCAGCTGCCCGTTGTTGTCCGTCACTTCCGCAAGCACGCTGCCTTTGCCGTTGCCTGATTTGGATTGCAGGCTCATCCAGTCCGTTTTTTCTTCGGGCTCCACGCTCCACTCACCATCCGCATATACGATGATCTGCGTGGTGTCCGCATTCGCGCTGAGGCGCACGATGCGGCTGTCGATGGCGAGATCGGTGCTGAATTTATAATCTTCCGTTTTGCGGCAGGCGGCCAGCAGTAAGACTGCCATCCAGCATACCGCGAGATATAAGAACGATTGTTTCATCCCTTATTTTTTTAATTCCAGTAAGATGGGCTTGTGATCAGAAGACACAGCCGTGAAATCGTCGTAAATGAAATGGCAGGTGATTATTTTTTTCGCCAGGTCCTTGCTCAGGTAGATGTAATCTATCCGGGAATTGGTCGCGATGGCGCTTTTGCCGCTCTGCGCGGCCTGCCGCTTGTCCCATGCAAGCCCCGCGTCGGTAAAGCCCGCGGAAAGTATCTGCTGCTGCACGTTGAAGTCGATCTCCTTGCCGTCCACCAGGTTTTCCAGCACCGGTCTTTTTGCGGCGGCGGCCTTCGCTCTTTCGAGATAGCCGCCTTTGGCGAGCCGTTCCTTGTCAAGCGGCGATACGGAGTTGAAATCGCCCATCATCAGCCAGTTCTTCTTATCTTTTTCCAGCTCGATATTTTTCAGCACCTGCGCTATTTCCGCCCTTCTTTTGGGGTATTTATGGGGATTGAGGTGCAGCACCACGAAGTTGTACTGTTCTATCCGCGCCATAATAAAACCGTGCGTCATGTTTTCGTTGACCTTGCGGATGTTCGCGATCGGGTACCGGGAAGTAAGGCCCGTAGGATAGCCGTTCTCCTTTACGATCACCGCATAAGGATGGCCCCACGAAAGCGCCAGCGCTTCCAGCGTTTTCTGCGTGAACTTGTTGCATTCCTGCAGCGCCACCACATCGGGGTTGAGCGCCTTTACCCATTCCACGAAATGGATCTTGCCTTTGGTAGTGTCTTTCACCATGCCTTCCAGGATGTTGTAGCTTAACACTTTCAGGGAAGTGGAAGTCTGTGCCCGTGCGGGCTGCGCCATCCAGCAGATGACGGCGGCAAAGAAAAAGCCGGTTAATTTTTTCATATTTTTTTATTGATATGCAGGGTTCGTTAATGCGCCGCCGGAACGTACCACTTCGTTGTCCGGTATCGGGTAATATTCATGATAGGGCCGGAGGTTTTCCTTGATCACCTCGTGCTCTTCCGCGATGGTTTCGCTGAGCGCCTGGAAATAATTTCCCCATCGCACCAAATCCCACTTGCGGCCGTATTCTCCCATCAGCTCGCGCGCGCGTTCTTTTTTTAGCTCGTCCAAAA
>CBINIO010000686.1:0-2301 GCA_966250725.1 uncultured Chitinophaga sp. | reverse complement strand
ATCGACAACATTCCCATGCAATACGACTTCCGTTCCGTATATGCGTCGCTGTTAGAACAATGGTTCTGCGTACAACCGGCCGATCTCAACAAGATCATGCTGAACAACTACCAGAGCCTGCCGCTTATCAACGGCCTGGCCTGCAGCGTGGTGACGGGCGTGCCCGGCGTGAACGACGACGACGTGCTCGTGACCAACTATCCCAATCCTTTCCAGCATAAGACCGTTATTTCCTACAAATCCCGCGGCGGGCATACCATGCTCCAGGTATTCGACACCATGGGCCGGCTGATGGCTACATTGGCGGACAGGGTGCATGTGGCGGGCAACTATACGCTTGACTATGAAACCGATCTGCCCGCGGGCGTTTATTATATCCGTTTGCAGAACGGCGCCGTGCAGCAGGTGCGCACCATGCTGAAAGTGCGTTAACGCTTCGTTACCGCTGGTGTATTCTTCCTGCAACAATGTTGCATTCCTCGGCTTTTTCTTATCTTTGTCCCTATAACCGGTAAAGTGAGAAAGCTGATCCATTCCATAAATGCTATTTTCCTGCTGGGCGTGTTTTGTTTATACATTACGCCCAGGGACTATGTGCATCACTTCGCCGGTCATGAGGATACGATCGACGAAGTAGTGGCGGCCGCTTACCACGCGCCTTCCGGGCCGGAGTTTTCTCCCGCGCACCGCCACTGCGAATGGCTCAATTGGGTGGTAGACGCCTATCTTCCCGGCCACCAGACGCATCTTCCCGCTATCGCGATCTCCTATGCAAACCCCGTTCAGGGCTTGCCTGCCTATATCCATTCTTCCCCCGCTTACTTCTTTTCGCTGCGCGCGCCCCCGCACGCCTGTTAGCCGACCTATTTCCATTTAATTATTTGCGGCGATAGCGATGCGCTATTGCCGGTGACGTATTGATCTATACAACATGACAAGGATACTCGCATTTGCGGGCGCGCTGCTGTTGCTGGCAGGCACGGCCGGCGCACAATGCACCATCCGCCTGAGCGGAACGGTCACGGACAGCCAGACGAAACAGGCGCTTTCCGGCGCCACGATCATCGTAAAAGAAACCGGCGCCGCCGTAAAAAGCGCGGACAACGGCGCTTATGTGATAGACGGGCTCTGTCCCGGCTTTTATACCCTGCGCGTAAGCCACATCGGCTGCTTGCCGCTGGAGCTGAGCTGGCAGGTAAGCGCGGACGAACGGAGGAACATCACGCTTCCGCACAGCGTTACGCAATTGCAGGAAGTGGCCGTTACCGGCCATGCCGCCAAGGAAGTGACCACCGCGCAGGTGGAATCGCTGAGCGGTCATGCGCTGGACCAGACGCGCGGCCTCACGCTGGGCGAAGCGCTCAAAAAAGTGAACGGCGTCACCTCCATGACCACCGGGCCGAACGTGTCCAAACCCGTGATCAACGGCCTTCACAGCAACCGCGTGCTGATCCTCAACAACGGCATCCGGCAGGAAGGCCAGCAGTGGGGCTCGGAGCACGCGCCGGAAGTAGACCCTTTTCGCGCCAGTAAAATGGTAGTGATAAAAGGCGCCAACGCGCTGCGTTACGGCGGAGACGCCATCGGCGGCGTGGTGCTGGTGGAGCCGAAAGCCCTGCCCGTAAAACCCGGGATGACGGGCGAGATCAACCTGGCGGGATTTTCGAACAACCGCCTCGGCGCGCTGTCCGCGATCGTGGAGCAGCAGGTGCCCGCCCTGCCGGGGCTCAGCTGGCGCTTGCAGGGAACGGTGCGCAAAGGCGGCAACACGCGTACGCCCGGTTACTGGCTGGACAATACCGGCGTGGAAGAATACAATTTCTCCGCCGCCGCCGGATGGAAAAAACCGAAGTACGGCGTGGAATTGTTCTACAGCCAGTTCAACACCAATCTCGGCGTGTTCGAAGGTTCGCACATCGGCAACCGCACCGACCTGGAGCAGCTGATCGACCAGCAAAAACCTTTGCCCGAATACACGGAAGGTTTCAGCTACGACATCGAAAGGCCGTACCAGCACGTGGAACACGAGCTGTTTAAAGTAAAGGGCTTTGTAAGCACCGGGAAAGCCGGCAAACTTAATTTGACCTTCGCCCGCCAGTTCAACTACCGCGATGAGCTGGACAGGAACTCCGCTTTGTCCGTGAACCAGATGAACCTGAACCTCACCACCTGGACGGGCGACCTGGTATGGGACCACAACAGCTGGAAAGGCCTGCGCGGCACGGTAGGCGTAAGCTATATGTACCAGGAAAACAGCTACAAACGCCGCCTGTTCATCCCGAACTACGAAAGCCTGCAATA
>CBINIO010000685.1:0-2311 GCA_966250725.1 uncultured Chitinophaga sp. | reverse complement strand
TATTACGGCAAGCTGGCGGAGATCAACCGCGGCGTGGAAACGGACTGGCTCTCGCAACCTTTGCGCACCGGCCTGAACCAGCGGCACAATATCCTCGTGGAAGGCGGTTCCAAAGAGTTCGTATTCGGCGCGGACATGAACATCGCCCGCACGCAGGGCGTGATGAAGGGCTCGGAGCGGAACAACAACTCGCTCGGCTTTTCCATTTCCTACAGGAAAAACAACCTGATGTTCAGGAACTATATCCAGTGGAACAACATCCGGTCCGAAGAATCCCCCTTCGGTTCCTTTGCGACATATGCGCAGCAGAATCCTTATGAAACTTTTCTCGACGAAGAAGGCAATTACAAAAAGGAGCTGGGCGACTGGGGGCATCCGGGGGGCAGGGGAAACCCGCTGTACGACGCGCATCTTAAAAGCTACGACCGCACAAAGCACAACGATTTTTCCAACAACTTCAATCTCCGCTGGACCATCGCCGACGGCCTGCGGCTGGACACCCGTCTTTCCGTCATGCTGCAGAACAGCCAACGGCAAAACTTCAAAGACCCGGCCTCCTCGCAGTTCGAAAATATGGAGTTTACAAAAAAGGGCACTAAAAGCATCCTGGACGACCAGATGCTCACCTGGGACTTTAACGCGCTGCTGTCGTACGGCAAAGGATTTGGCAAACACTATCTCAACACCACGCTGGGCGCCAACGCCAACCAGAAAGACATGACGCGGTCGGGCTACACCGTACAGGGTTTTCTCACCGGCAATACCGACGATATCAATTTCGCCGCCGACATCCTTGACAAACCCACCGGCGATAATGAAAAATCCCGGCTGCTCGGTTTTCTTGCTTCCGCCAACTACAGCTACGATAATATTTACCTGCTGGATTTCTCCGGCCGGTACGACGGCGCTTCGCAATTCGGTTCCAACGCGCGTTTCGCGCCTTTCTGGTCGCTCGGCGCGGGCATCAACATTCATAACTACCCCGCCATTCAGCAAAATTATCCCTGGCTGACCAACCTCAAAGTGCGTTCCAACTACGGGCAGGTCGGCAAAGCGGGTTTTTCGCAAAGCGTATCCAAAAGCACCTACGGGTATAATTTTGAGGACTGGTACGCCTTCGGTATCGGGGCCAACCTGATCTCGCTCGCCAATCCCGACCTGGAGTGGGAAAAGACCACGATGTTCGACGCCGGGTTCGATCTCACCGCCTTCAGCAAGCTGAGCGTTACGCTGAACTATTATCATAAAAAAACCGTGGACCTCATAGGGGATATTACCCTGCCCTTTTCCACCGGCTTCAAATCGTATAAAAGCAACCTCGGCGAAATACTCAACGAAGGCTACGAGGTCAGCGCGCGGTACCAGGTAGTGAGCGCCCGGAACCTCAATCTCAATATATACGGCACCGCGGCGCACAACACCAATAAGTTCCTGGAGATCGGGGATGCGCTGAAAGACTACAACAAACGCGTGGAGCAGTATTACGACGATCACCGGGTGGTGAACAAACCCCTGAACAAATATTACGAAGGCGCTTCGCAGACCGCCATCTACGCCATGCGGTCGCTGGGCATAAACCCGGCGGACGGCAGGGAAGTATACCTGGACCGCAACGGGAACGTAACCTACGACTGGGACCAAAGCCAGCACGTGGTGGTAGGCGATTCGGAACCGGTCTGGAGAGGATCGTTCGGGTTTAATTTAAGCTATAAGTCATTTTTCATCTTTACCGGCTTCCTGTATGAATACGGCGGGGACATGTACAACAATACGCTCGTGAGCAAAGTGGAGAACGCGAATGTTTACAGGAATGTGGACAGCCGCGTATTCACGGACCGCTGGCAGCGGCCCGGCGACGTGACCCTGTTAAAGGACGTGCGCTTGTGGAACGAGGTGACGCAGGTGACCTCGCGTTTCGTTCAGCGCAATAATTACGTGGAATTTAATTCCATGACGATAGGCTACGACCTTCCCAAACGCATCCTGAACCGGTGGAAGGTAAGCACCTGCAGGGTGCAGGTAACCAGCAACGAGCTGGGGCGTGTATCCAGCATCGACACGGAACGCGGTACCGATTTTCCTTACGCGCGGACCATTAATCTCACTTTAAACCTGGGCTTTTAAATGAAAAAGTTACGCTTAATATTGGCCGGCCTCATGGTGCTGCTTTCCGGTTGCGTGGGCTTCGGCGAGGAGTACACGCGCGTGGAGGGTTTTTCGAATCGCCACGCCGGTGCCATCGTGCTGAAGGGCACGACGCGCGAACCGCGCGTCACCGATGAACGCGTGAGCCTCACGTTCCGGCTGATCG
>CBINIO010000684.1:0-2322 GCA_966250725.1 uncultured Chitinophaga sp. | reverse complement strand
GTTCGTATCCGATTTGATTTTCATGACACACTCTCAGAAACCATGTGTACCTATCCCGCTATGGTTTTGATTCAGCGGCAGGAGTCGTAGCAGGTCACAACTCGGGCGGCTATAATGGGTACCTAATCTGATTAGGCAGCCATGGCGTAGTTAGATTCGCCAATTAAAGTTTGGGTATTCAGATTTACGTGCTAATTATCCAACGCACGGCATGCTTACACTTTCAAAGACCTATGCTGTCAAAACCGGTCGGCCCCAGTTTTATTTGCTCCGCAAAGATACGGAAATTCCGTCAGAATTTGGAAGAAAGCCACCTCCAGACGTCCAGCCCGTTCGCATACAGCAGTAAGCCGAACAGTATCACCATTCCCACGATCTGCGCGTATTCCATGAACTTCTCGCTCGGCTTGCGGCCGGTGATGATCTCATAAATAAGGAACAGCACATGCCCCCCGTCCAGCGCGGGAATCGGCAGGATGTTCATAAACGCGAGAATGATGCTCAGCAACGCCGTCAGCGTCCAGAAGCTCTGCCAGTCCCAAACGGACGGGAACAGGTTGCCGATGGCCATAAAGCCTCCCAGCGATTCGCTGGCTTTCACCTCGGGCGAAACGAATATCAGGCGCAGCTGCTGCACATATTTTACTAAGGTGGAGATCGCTTTTTTGAAACCCGCGGGGATCGCTTCGCCGAAGGTGTAGCTGATATGCACAAAATCGAGCTGCTTGTCGGCAAGGGGCGATGCGCCGATGCCTTCTTTCGGCACCACGGGGCTGAACGTCAGCGTGTCGGCGCCGCGCAGCACGGTGATCTTTACGACCTTACCCGTATCGCGGCGGATCTTTTTCGCCATGTCCCTGAAATAGGTAACGGCGGTATCGTTCACGCTCAGCACACGGTCGCCGTCGCGCAGACCGGTTTTATAGCCCACCCCTTCCCTCGACAGGGTGTCCAGCACGGCGAGCATCCTGGGCACGGCGATGGGCGCTTTTTTGTTGATCGTTTTATTGACGAAGCCCTGCGGGATGGGAATGGTCAGCTCCTGCCCGTCGCGTTCCACCTGGATGGTGTTGGCCTGGTCCAGTATCACGTCGCCGGTGATCTCTTCGAACCGTTCTTTTTTAATGCTGTCCACGGCCACGATGTGGTCGCCGTCGCGGAGACCGATGCTGCGGGCCAGCGAGTCGGCGTAAATGCCGTATTTGGCGTTGCGGATGGGCAGGTAATCCTCGCCCCAATGCCAGAGGATAAGCGTATAGATAAAAAATCCGAGGATAAGGTTCACCGTCACCCCGCCGATCATGATGATCAGGCGCTGCCAGGCCGGTTTGGAGCGGAACTCCCAGGGCTGCGGCGGCTTGTTCATCTGCTCTTTGTCCATGCTCTCGTCTATCATCCCCGAGATCTTCACATAACCGCCCAGCGGCAGCCAGCCCACGCCGTATTCCGTATCGCCTTTTTTGAACTTGAAAAGGGAAAACCAGGGATCGAAGAAAAGATAGAACTTCTCCACTTTCGTCTTGAACAGCTTGGCCGGGATAAAATGCCCCATTTCGTGCAGGACCACCAAAATCGACAGCGACAGGATCAGCTGGCCTGCTTTAATTAATATTTCCGATGTTTCCATGTAATGCTTGGATGATATACTGAGTTGCGAAGGTAATGAATCAGGTGAGACTGTGGATCAATTCTGCGGCATGTTCGCGGGCAGCGGTATCTGCCTGGTAATAATGCTGTAAAGTCGGCTTTTCCACGAAAGGAATTTTCACCAGGGTTTCTTCGATCACTTCCGTCATTTGCAGGAACCCGATCCTGTTTTTCAGGAAGGCCTGCACCACTTCCTCGTTCGCTGCGTTCATCACGCAGGCGGCGTTGCCCCCTTTCTTCAACACTTCCGTCGCGATGGCAAGGTTACGGAATGTTTTTGTATCGGGTTGCTCAAAAGTAAGGGAGGGGTAATTCTTGAAAGAAAAACGGGGGAAATCGTTGGACAAACGGTCCGGGTACCCCATTGCATACTGGATGGGCAGTTTCATGTCCGGCAGGCCCATCTGGGCTTTCAGCGAACCGTCGACGAACTGCACCATGGAATGTATGATGGACTGCGGGTGTATCACCACTTCGATCTGCGCGGCGTCCAGGCCGAACAGCCACTTCGCCTCGATCATTTCCAGGCCTTTGTTCATGAGCGTGGCGGAATCGATGCTGATCTTGGCGCCCATGTTCCAGTTGGGATGCTGCAGCGCATGATCTTTTTTTACGTTGATGAGGAAATTGGTTTTTTTCCCGAGGAAAGGCCCGCCCGACGCGGTGAGTATCACT
>CBINIO010000683.1:0-2322 GCA_966250725.1 uncultured Chitinophaga sp. | reverse complement strand
GGTAAAACTCCAGGTAAGCATAGAGCATATTCCTTCTCCGCTCTTTGTTCAGTTCAATTTTTTCAAGATCGGTAAACGCGCTGACGCTTTGCAGGCGGTCGGTGATCGCGCTGCTCGTTTCATCCAGGTAGTTGGTATGATGCGGGGGCAGGTCGGTGAAAACGCCTTCCTGCAAGTCGAGGTAGGGCGTGTAGGAAGAATAATGCCCGCCGAAATGGAAGCCGAGGTGCGCGGCCAGCCGCAGCGTAAAATATAAAGGAAGGTTGGCGGCCACGGTGGTGGATTCCGTGTCCAGCGCGCGGAACGAGCTTTCCGCGAAATGGTACAGCCCGGGCGTATGCTCCGGCTGCTTCATCACTTTTTGCAATAGCTCTATCAGGTACAGCGCAACGGTATTCTTTACGATGTTCACATGCATGGACGTATACACATGCCCGAGCTTGAATTCGGAAATACGCTGCAGGTTCTTTTGTTCGTGGTGATATACGACAAGGTCGAGGATGTTGCCCGGCTGCAGGATGTTGCCTTTCGCCGCTTTGGGTTTGGCCGAGCGCACGCCGTTCACGATATACGACTGTATGCCGAACAGCTCGGTGAAGATGCTCAGGATGACGCTGGTGTCGCCGTATTTGACGGTACGCAGAACGATACCGGGTGTTTTGTGCAGCATGTTGGCAAAATTCGGTGATCAGCGGATAAATACCAGCTTTGTGACGATCTTTTCCTTTCCCGTATCGTCGGAGGCCAGCACGAGGTACACGCCGCTTTGCGGGCGGTAGCCCGTGTAGTCTTTCCCGTTCCATACCGCCTGGCCGCCCTGGGCGCGCGTTTGATATACAAGCCTGCCGGCGATGTCGGTGATCTTCACGATGGCGTTGCGCACCAGTCCGCGTATGGCGATGGCGCCTTCATAGCCGTGCGGTACGGGGTTGGGGAATACGGTCACCCCGCTGCCCTGCTCGTCGCTGCCTTCGGTGGCGGTGCCGCGCCAGGAGATGATGCCCGCGGCGGTGGCGAAAAATACTTCGCCCGTTACCGGGTGTATGGCGATGCGGTGGATGAGGTTGCTTGGGAGCGGGCTGTTGGCGGTATTGAAATATTGGATGATGCGGGTGCCGTCCGCGCTGACGAGCCATGCGCCGTTCTGCGTGCCCACCCATTTGCGGTTGGCGCCGTCCACCGCGATGGCGTTCACTTGCTCGTTCTGAAAAAGATAACCGGCGAAATTATCCTGGCGGATAACCGGCCAGATAGCGTCGCAACCCGCTGCGCCAAAGGTTTCCGGGGCGCATTGCACCACGCCGATGCCGCGCGCCGTGCCGATCCATATCCAGCCGTCCTTGTCTTTTGCGATGCAATTCACTTTGCCGGAAGGAAGATTTCCCTTGCCCACGCCCGGCTGGAACAGCTTCCACTGATCGTCCTGCGTGTTTGCGATATTCGCGCCGTGGTTCAATACCAGCACGCCGCTGCCCATCGGCGACACGATCCATTGCTGGTTGGAATCATCTGTCAATATTTGGCTTACGGCGTTGGCGGTGTGAAAGAGGGGGATGGTGAAACGCTGCCAGGCCCCGTTTTTCGGCTTTACGAGCAGGTTGCCGTTAGCGCCGTAGGAGCTGGCCCAGAGATTGCCTTCCATATCGGTTGCCAAACCGCTGATCAGCGAATCGCCGAGCGGCAGCTGGCCGTTGTAATCGCCGCTGGCGGAAAGGGTGAGGAGGCCGCCGCCGAAAGAACCGGCAAACACTTCTTCACCCGCCGCGGCCAGTGAAACGATATCGTGATAGGGTAGCGGGAAGGAATAATTGAACCATTCTTCTTCCCCGAAACGGTACACTCCCTGCCGGTCGCCCAGCGGCTGCCAGCTGCCGTTCACCCCGCCGGAAGCGGCCCACAATGCGTTGTTATGAACGATCAGGTCGCCGGTGGCGATGCCTGCGGGAGAGTTGGGGACGAGTGATTCGTATACGCCGTTTTCATACAGCACGAGACCGTTGCGGCCGTCCGCGATCCAGAGGCTGTTGCCGGTAAGCACCGCGGCGGCAGGGGCGTCTGTCAGGCCGGGATGGCTGTATGCTTCCACCATTGTGCCTTCCGGCGAAAGCCGCAGTGTTTTGCCCGGTTGATGTATAAAGACGGCGCCGGGTTGAATGGAAATGTGCCGTACAGGCGCGGGGCTGATATACCAGGGCTGCCATGAGCCGTTTTGCAGTGAAAAAACGGTATCGTTCACCCGCCCCAGTATCCTCGCCCCGCTCACCCCGATCTCCGTCATGGGCGAGGCGGGAAGACCGGCGGAAACGTCCGTCCAGCTGCGGT
>CBINIO010000682.1:0-2323 GCA_966250725.1 uncultured Chitinophaga sp. | reverse complement strand
GAAGATGTTATCGCCCAGCACGAGCGCCACCTCGTCCTTGCCGATAAAATCCCTGCCGATCACGAAAGCCTGCGCGAGGCCGTTGGGCACGGCCTGCTCCGCGTAAGAAAGCTCAAGGCCGTACTGGCGGCCGTCGCCAAAAAGGCGTTGGAACGCCGGCAGGTCGTGGGGGGTGCTGATAATGAGGATCTCCCGGATGCCCGCCAGCATGAGCGTGGAAAGCGGGTAATAGATCATCGGCTTGTCATACACCGGCATGATCTGTTTGCTGATCGCGTATGTAATGGGGTGCAGCCGGGTGCCGGACCCTCCTGCCAGGATTATTCCCTTCATGTCGTTTCAACTATTTGGAGGCACAAAAATAGGTGGTCTGCGCAATTTGCCATAAACAATTTGTGTATAGCCCTAAAAAAGCCGCCCTGGCGGGGGCGGCTTCCTGTATTTTAACCCGTTAGGGATCACATAATGAGGTTTACGACGAAAAATACGCCGGTAGCCAACAGCGCGCTGATGGGAATGGTGAGTATCCAGGCCCAGAGCAGGTTCACGGTAACGCCCCAGCGAACGGCGGAGAGGCGTTTGGTGGCGCCCACGCCGATGATGGAACCGGTGATGGTATGCGTGGTGCTCACGGGGATGCCGAAAGATTCGGTGAGGTACAGCGTGATGGCGCCCGCGGTTTCGGCGCTTACGCCTTCGAGCGGGGTTACCTTGGTGATACGCGTGCCCATCGTTTTTACGATCTTCCAGCCGCCGCTGAGCGTGCCCAGGCCGATGGCCGTGAAGCAGGCGAACGGCACCCAGTCCGGCACGTCGGTGATGGTCTTTACCCCGGGAATACCGCCGTGGGCCACCATGGCCGCGGCGATGATGCCCATTACCTTCTGCGCGTCGTTGCCGCCGTGGCCGAGCGAAAAGGCCGCCGAAGACACCAGCTGCAGGCGTTTGAACCAGTTCTCAGCCCGGTAGGGATTGGCCCGTTTACAGATATTGACGATGATGACCGTGATAATAAAGGCCACCACCATGCCGATAAAGGGCGCCAGCACGATAAAATATACCGTGGGCAGCACTTTGGCATAGTTGATCACGTCGAAGGAGCCGCCGGCGTTGGCTACGGCCGCGCCGATAAAGCCGCCGATCAGCGTGTGGGAAGAGCTGGACGGGATGCCGTACCACCAGGTGAGCAGGTTCCACATGATAGCGGCCACCAGCCCGGAGAAGATTACTTTCAGCGTGATGGCGTTCTCAAAAACGGATTTGGCGATGGTATTGCCCACCTTGAATTCCCCGTAAATGTACTTGGACACAAAAAAAGCGGCGAAATTGAAGAGCGCCGCCCACAACACCGCCTGGAACGGCGTCAGCACTTTGGTAGACACGATGGTGGCGATGGAATTGGCCGCATCGTGAAAACCGTTGATATAGTCGAAAATAAAAGCCAGTATGATGATTACTACTAAAAAAGCCATGAGGTATCGGTTTGCGGCTACGCGTATTTGATGATGATGGTTTCGATCACGTTGGCGGAATCTTCGCACTTGTCCGTTGCGATTTCAAGCGCCTGGTAGATCTCCCGCATCTTTATCAGCTCCACGGCGTTGCTTTCCAGCTCGAAAAGGTCGGCGATGGCGCGGTCGTAAATGTCGTCCGCATGGTTCTCAAGGCTGTTGATCTTCACACAGGCGTCGGTGATCACCCGCATATTGCTCATGGTGCGCATTTCGGGGATGGCGCGCGCCAGCTCCTGCACGCCCTGGTTGATCAGGTCCGCCAGCTTGCGTACGCTGTCGTTGATCTCGTTCACCTTGTAAATGTCGATACGTTTGGCGGAGCCGTGGATGTAATCGGCCACATCGTCGAGCGTGGAGGCCAGGTAGTGGATATCCTCCCGGTCGAACGGGGTGATGAAGTTCTGGCCCAATTCTACGAAAATACGATGGGTATAGTCATCATTCTTGTGTTCCAGCCGTTCGATAAGGTGTACTTTGTCTTTCCTGACGGTCATATCCTTGGTATTCACCAGTTCCACGAGCACTTTGCCCATTTCTACAAGATTGGCCGCCACGTCTTCAAAAAGCGAATAAAATACCCGGTCTTTCGGCATGAACAGTTTCACAATAGAATTAAAGCCTCCCATATTAGTTTGTTGTTAGTTGAGAATTTGCCGCAAAATTAGCTTTCAATATTTATAGGAGCGAAGAAATTTTAAGAATTAATGTTTTGGTAACACTGGATTCACATAAAAGTAATATACCAATTTTTCCTTTGCGGAAGAAAAACGGACCCCGCCGGTCCAGACACATAACTAACAAAATTCATA
>CBINIO010000681.1:0-2340 GCA_966250725.1 uncultured Chitinophaga sp. | reverse complement strand
GGCTTCCGGCACCACAAGAATATCGGAAAAGATAATCGCTGCATCCACCCCGAGCAGGTCTACCGGTTGGATGGTTACTTCCGCCGCCCGTTCCGGGGTTTCGACCAATTCCTTAAAGCCGCTAAGTGATTCACGTACTGCCCGGTATTCCGGTAAAATCCGGCCGGCCTGGCGCATCAGCCAGACAGGATACCGTTCAATCGCTTCACCCCTCGCTGCCCTCAGTATTAAGTCATTCTTTAAAGTCATGGTCAGCAAAGATAAACATTTGAGGAAAAGTAACACATAGACGCTGAGTTTTTTTTCGCCACAAAGACGCGAAGGCTAAAAGGTGCACAAAGTTTATGGAAGCATGTATATCTTTACACTTAATATACCAACAAACCTTCGTGTTTCATCGTGTCTTTGTGTCCTGGTGGCCTGAAAACAAAATATTCTTAGTTTTGTGACACAGATTTAAACTCCTGCTCATGACGCGTCAGCAAAAATTAAAGCATTTGTTCAGCCTCCCGGTTATTGTAGCTGCACTCGGTTATTTCGTGGACATTTACGACCTGCTCCTTTTTGGAATTGTGCGCGTTCCCAGCCTCGAATCCCTGGGTCTCAACCCGGATACGACCGGGCTGGACATCCTCAACTGGCAAATGGGCGGCCTCCTGCTTGGCGGCATTCTCTGGGGAATCCTGGGAGATAAGCGCGGGCGGCTTTCTGTCTTATTTGGCTCCATTATTCTCTATTCCCTGGCGAATATTGCCTGTGGCTTCCTCCCGCACATTGATTTTATGGATAAAGGCGATGCCTACATTTCGCTGCGCTTCATTGCCGGGATCGGCCTGGCAGGCGAGCTCGGCGCCGGGATCACACTCGTTTCCGAATCCCTGCCGAAAGAGCTGCGCGCCATTGGAACTTCTCTCGTAGCCGGTTTTGGCTTATTTGGTGCGGTGGTGGCCAATTTCACCGTGGAGTTATCGCACGACTGGACCGTAGCTTACTGGGTCGGCGGCGCAATGGGGCTCTGTTTGCTGCTGCTTCGTGTCGGTGTATTGGAATCCGGGATGTTCAAGGACATTGCCCACGATCAGAAAGTCAAAAAAGGCAGCATCTGGCTTTTTTTCAATTCCTGGAAACGTTTTTCGATTTACATCAAATGCATCGGGATCGGGCTTCCCACCTGGTTTTGCATCGGGATCCTGGCCATGCTGGGGAACCAGTTCGGGAAGGCGCTCCATCTCACAGAAGAGATCAAACCCGGCAGGGCGATCATGTGGGCCTACATCGGAATTTCAGCCGGTGATTTCCTAAGCGGGTTCATCAGCCACTGGCTCTCTTCCCGCAAAAAAGCCATTTTGTATATGATGCTGTTTACACTTGCGGGCGTGGCCCTGATGCTCTTTTTACCTTACCGAAGTGCCGGAATGTATTATTTCTACTGTGTCTGGCTTGGCCTCGGCACCGGCTATTGGGCAATGTTCGTTACGGTCGGCGCTGAGCAGTTCGGCACCAACATCCGCTCTACGGCGGCCACTACCATCCCGAATATGGTACGCGGAACCGTTGTATTAATGACCCTGATGTTTGATTACACCAAACCCGATTTGGGCGTGATTTATGCCGGCGTAGCCGTAGGTATCGTTTGCTTTGTACTCGGGATTTATTCCACGGTTAGTATTCCGGAAACCCACAACCGGGATATGGACTTTTTAGAGGAGTGATAAAGCGTGAATAAGTTAGGAGTTGCCGCTACGCGGTAATTATTGAACACAACTTATAAACTACTAACTCAATAACTCATAACTCCCCCAACCACTTCAACGTATCCACCCCGTCGGCATAATCGCTTAACTCCGGATGCTGGGCTTTTCCGAATGGAATATAGCCGTGACCGACGATCGCCTGCAAATTGTCTTTTTGTGCAGCAATAAAATCCTCCACTTCCCCTGGATTACTGTAACGCTTGTAATACAACATCCCAAGCGGCGAATGCAGCTCGTCGGATTCTTTGAGAAGCAGGAAACCATTGTCGAGGATTTCCTCCCGGTTCATCAGAAAAACGGCCTTGTTGTAATCGTAATTGTTGGCGTATTTGTGGTGATTGATGATCTCTCCGTATGGGAAAATCCCCCCGAAAAAGCGGTCAAGCTCAAAATTCCCCGGGATAAGCAGTTGGGAAACATTGCGGCATCCAAGACCGAAATAGGAAAAAATATCCGAGCCCAGCGCTTCCAGCTCTTGCTGCGTTTCGCTGCCGTCCAGCACAGCAAGCGAAGTCCGGTTGCGGCGAAAAATATGCGGATATTTCCCAAAATAGCTTTCAAAATAATTCAGGGAATTGTTGCTGCC
>CBINIO010000680.1:0-2341 GCA_966250725.1 uncultured Chitinophaga sp. | reverse complement strand
GAAACGCCCGTCCTGCACGGCATAGGGGGCGGTGAGGAATATTTTCTGGGAGCGGTTGTTATTGTCCTTTATGCTGTTGAGGTGGAAATATTCCTGCAGCGGCCGGAAGATCGTGTCCTGCCGCAGCAGCCACATGACGTTGGTGGGCTTGGTGCCGAGCTTGTACGTGGTTTGCCGGCCGTTGTACTGTATCACGCGGCCGGCGGTGTTGAGGAACCAGATGTTGAGCGCCTTGTCCTGGAAGGCGTATTGCATGTAATGGCTCCTGCTGATGTATACGAGGCTTGAATCGTTCCCGTCGTTGTGTACGATGTGACGATAGTAATAGGATAACCGGCCGTTGTTGGTAAAGAACCAGATCCTGCCCCTTGCGTCGGCGGCGAGCTTGATCACGTCGTTGTCGGTCAGCCCGTCTTTTTTCGTGTAGTTGCGGAAACGTTTGCCGTCGAACTTGCTCACGCCGGTGGGCGTGGCGAACCAGATAAAACCTTCCTGGTCCTGCACGGCGCTGTACACCGTGGCGTTGGCAAGCCCGTCCTTTACATTATAATTGCGTATCACCAGGCCCTGTGCGTTTGCGGAACGTGACATTACCAGGCAAATGAGCAAAAATGTTATGTAACGGATGGCTTGCATCAACAGCTGATGGCTTAAATATGCTTGATTAATATGCTCTCGCGAACAATACCCTTTCCCTGGAAGGTTTCCCGGTAAGAATGCATTTGCCTTCTTCCTGCGGGTTGTTGAGGGGAATGCAGCGTATGGTAGCCTTGGTGCGTTCCTTGATGGCCGCTTCGGTTTCTTCCGTACCGTCCCAGTGGGCGGAGATGAAGCCGCCTTTTTCGTCCAGCAGCTTTTCGAACGCTTCCCAGGTATCGGCTTTGGTAATGTGCTCTTCGCGGTATTTTTTCGCTTTGTCGAACATGCCCTGCTGTATTTCCTCCAGCAGCGCGATGATGTGCTGCGCGATGCCGTCGAGCGATACGCTGGATTTGGTCTTGTTGTCCCTGCGGGCTACCTCGGCCACGTTGTTCTCGAGATCGCGGGCGCCGATGGCGAGACGAACGGGCACGCCTTTCATTTCATACTCGGCGAATTTCCAGCCGGGGCGGGAATTGTCCGAATCGTCGTATTTCACGCGGATGCCGGCCGCTTTCAGCTCTTTAACGATGCTTTGCACTTTTTCGTCTATGGGCGCTTTCTGGTCGCTGCCTTTATAGATGGGCACGATCACTACCTGCAGGGGAGCGATGCGGGGGGGAAGGATGAGCCCGTCGTCGTCGCTGTGCGCCATTACGAGCGCGCCCACGAGGCGGGTGGATACGCCCCAGGAAGTGGCCCATACGTATTCGAGCTTGTTTTCTTTATTGGAGAACTGTACGTCGAACGCTTTGGCGAAGTTCTGGCCGAGGAAGTGGGAAGTGCCTGCCTGCAGGGCCTTTCCGTCCTGCATGAGCGCTTCGATGCAATAGGTGTCCACCGCGCCGGCGAAACGTTCGGAGGGCGATTTTACGCCTTTTACGACGGGCAGCGCCATGTAGTTTTCCGCGAAGTCGGCGTACACGTCCAGCATCTGCCGAGTTTCGGCGATGGCCTCTTCGGCGGTGGCGTGGGCGGTGTGGCCTTCCTGCCAGAGAAATTCCGCGGTGCGCAGGAACAGGCGGGTGCGCATTTCCCAGCGTACCACGTTTGCCCACTGATTCAATAGGATGGGCAGGTCGCGGTAGGACTGAATCCAGTCCTTGTAAGTATTCCAGATGATCGTTTCGGAAGTGGGGCGAACGATCAGTTCTTCGTCAAGCTTTGCTTCGGGATCTACCACCACGCCGCCGCCGTTGGGATCGTTCTTGAGGCGGTAGTGGGTGACCACGGCGCATTCTTTGGCGAAACCTTCCACGTGGGCGGCTTCTTTGCTGAGAAAACTTTTGGGGATAAAAAGCGGGAAATAGGCGTTCTGATGACCGGTTTCCTTGAATTTGGCGTCCAGCACGTCGCGCATGTTCTCCCAGAGGGCAAAACCGTAGGGCTTGATCACCATGCAGCCTTTTACGGCGGAATAGTCAGCCAGGCCGCCTTTCAGAACCAGGTCGATATACCATTGCGAATAATCCTGTGACCGGCTAGTAATCTCTTTACTCATATTAAACTTTTTCTTTTTCCGTTTCCCGGGAAAGTTGAAATTTCCAAACAGCTGCAAAACAGGTGTTTAGCAGACCGGTCTTTCCGTTCATCCGTTACAGTTGCCACTCACCAGAAACCCTTTATTTACAGGCGTTCCGGCACAATTTATTGGCGTAATATTTGTTCTATATGTATACGGAAACGACACAAACCTACGTTG
>CBINIO010000679.1:0-2343 GCA_966250725.1 uncultured Chitinophaga sp. | reverse complement strand
CCTGCAAACCGACGAATATCGCAAGTTCGTGGATTTCCGGGCGCTGAAGGCCGCGGTAATGAACCACCAGCCGGTGGACGTAAAACGGCTGGTGGCGGACAATCCGTCCTACTACCACGCGTATGTGCTGGCGGGTGATTATCTTTATCGTGAAAAAGATTACCGCCAGGCAAAACAATATTACCGCCAGGCGCTGACGAAGGTGATCGCGACGAAAGCGGAGAAGGACCATATATTGCAGCGGATCGCGGATTGTGAGGAGAAGGAATGAAACGGAGCTTTAATCGGCTGTAGAAAAGACAGCATGAACGGCGTTCCATTCGGCCACTGAAAAAGACGTAATGAAAGGCATCGGGACAGATATCGTTGAAGTAGACCGCATCGCTTCCCGGATCGGGAAGGGGCAGGGCTTTCGCGAGCTGGTGTTTACCCCGCTCGAGATCGCCTATTGCGAAAAGCAGGTCAACAAATACGAAAGCTACGCCGCCCGCTTCGCCGCCAAAGAAGCGTTCCTGAAAGCCCTCGGCACGGGTTACAGCGGCAGCGGCATTCATTTCAACGAAATAGAGGTGCGCAACGACGCCGCCGGCAAACCCGGCCTGTTCCTGGTCGGCAATGCCGCGCCAAAGATGGAGGGAATGAGCGTGCTGCTGTCCATGTCGCACGTAAAAACCTTTGCGATGGCTACCGTCGTGATTTTCTAACCGGAAGAACTATGTACATACCAGATATAGAATTGCAGTCACCCGCCGCTATCCGGCAGTTCCAGGCAAAGGCCCTGCAGCACCAGCTGGGTTATCTCCGGCAGTTCTCGCCTTTTTACAAGGAATGGTTCGCCCGTCACCAGCTGGACACGGACAGCATCCGCGCGGTGGACGATCTCCGGAAGATACCGCCCGTCGGCAAGGAAGAGCTGCAGCAGCGCAACTGGGATTTTTTGTGCGTGGATAAAAGCCGGATCGCGGAATACACTTCCACCTCGGGCACGCTGGGCAAACCCGTCATCATCCCGCTTACGGAAAAAGACCTCGAGCGCCTTACCTACAACGAATTTATTTCCTTCAGCTGCGCAGGCGGCACGGACGAAGATATTTACCAGCTCATGCTTACGCTGGACAGGCAGTTCATGGCCGGGATGGCGTATTATTCCGGCATCCGCAAGCTCGGCGCGGGCGTGCTGAGAGTGGGGCCGGGCGTGCCTTCCATGCAATGGGAGAACATCGCGCGCATACGTCCCACCACCATCGTGGCGGTCCCTTCCTTCATCCTCAAACTGATCGCTTTCGCGGAAGAACACGGCATCGACATCAACGCGTCCTCCGTAAAAAAAGCCGTCTGCATCGGCGAGAACATCCGCAATACCGATTACAGCTACAACGTGCTCGGCAAAAAGATCACGGACAAATGGGATATCCGGCTGTTCTCCACCTATGCTTCCACCGAAATGCAAACCGCCTTTACGGAATGCAAAGCGGGCAGGGGAGGGCATCATCACCCTGAACTGCTCATCGTGGAGCTGCTGGACGAAAACGACCAGCCCGTGCAGCCCGGCGAGCCGGGAGAGGTCACCATCACCACGCTTGGCGTGGAAGCCATGCCCCTGCTGCGTTACAAAACCGGCGACATTTGCCAGTACGATACAACGCCCTGCAGCTGCGGCCGGCAAACGCTGCGTCTTTCCCCCGTGATCGGCCGCCGCAAACAAATGATCAAATACAAAGGCACCACGCTGTACCCGCCCGCGCTGTACGACCTGCTGAGCGATATGGAAGAAGTGAAGGAGTTTATCGTGGAAGTGTTCTCCAACGAGATCGGCACGGATGAAATACTGCTGCACCTCAGTCCCGCCGAGGTGAACGAGGACGTGGACCGCCGCATCAAATCGTACCTGCAGGCCAAGCTGAGAGTGATACCGCAGGTGAAATACTGTTCCATGCAGGAGATCCTCAAAATGCAGTTTGCCGAAGGCAGCCGCAAACCCGTAAAGTTCGTGGATAACCGTTAAAGATCGAAGCTGGCGGCAGCTTTGGGATTGTCGATCTTGGTACTTTTCCGCCGGTCGTTCACGATCAGGTGGATCATGTGGCCCTGCGTGTCGTGCTCGGCGTAAAGCACGTCGTTGCGTACGTCGAGATGCTTGAAAGGCGCCATGGGAGCGTGCTCGAGAAAACACCACACGGCGTCTTCGGAGATCTGGTAGCCAAGGTATTTCAGTGGCAGCGCCTGGCCGTCCGCGCTCAGCGAAAAATGGCGGCGGAGGTAGCGCGCGATCATCGTGTCCGCGGCGGGCCGGTTTTTGGGTTTGGTGAGGTCGAGACTGGTGTGATTGTATTTTTTGAGGAC
>CBINIO010000678.1:0-2356 GCA_966250725.1 uncultured Chitinophaga sp. | reverse complement strand
TAAGAAATTTCTACTTACAATACCCATCAATTCCGATTTCACCCCAAATCCTCTCCCATCCTATCTTTCATACCCTTTTTTTCATATTTATATTTTTGTTTAATTAATGATTAAAATTATATTTGTAATCCGCGTAAAGTGTCAGTACGATGCAGACGCGTAACCCATTAATCCGATGACCGCAATACCTTATACCATGAAAAGAAGCTCCCTGTGCGGAGCCGCAAATGAACATATTCCTTTACCTAACCGATCGTAAATGAAAAAAATCTTTACACAACTATTTACCCTCCTGCTCGTAACGCTGCTTCCCGCAGCCATCAAAGCGCAAAGCGCCGGCAACCCGATCCAGCAGCAGGACCCGCTGATAGCGCAGTATTTCGAGAACCGCTTCCTGGGCAACCCCGCCCTCGCCGGGGCCGATACCGGGCTGAACGTCAACATCGGCTATCGCAAACAGTGGAAAGACATGCCGGACGCACCCGTTACCTTCGCTCTCACCGGTGACTACCAGCTGGCAAAAAAAGTCGGCGTAGGCCTCACCGTGTTCAACGACCAGGCAGGCATTCTCAAGCATACCCGCGTGGCGGTTTCTTACGCTTACCACATGGCGCTCGACGAGAACAATTCCGAGTTCCTGCACATCGGCATGACCGCCGCCCTCGACAACAAACGCGTGGAGCAGAAAAAGATCGTCGGCAACCCGACCGACCCGGCCGTTGACGAATTCAACCGCCGCGACAAATTCTTCGAATCCGATCTCGGCATCGCCTATACGAACGACAAACTTACCATCCAGGCCGCCCTGCCCAACCTGGTGAGCACCTTTCAGAACAAAGACAAAATGGAACCAAGGAGCTCATCCACCTTTATGGTCGCCGCCTCCTACAAATTCGGCACCAAAAGCTTCCAGATCTCCTCCATCGAGCCGATGCTGGCGTTCCGCGGCGTAAAAGGCTATAAAGGCATCCTCGACGTGGGTACCAAGGTAAGTCTTGCCAAAAATTTCGTGAACCTCTTCGCGCTGTACCATACCAACAACGCGGTAACCGCCGGCGTGGGCTTCCAGTTCAAGAGCTCTATCGAGGTGCAGGCCAGCTATACTTCGCAGACTGCGGGGGTGAAGAATAACATTGACGGGAATTTCGGGCTGGGGATCAAGGTGAGGTTGTTCAGGTGATTTTCTCCGAATAAAATTCGTCTGCAATGATGCAGGAATCCCCGAAACGAAGCCTAACAGGATATCGGGCTGGCTCCTCAAGGCGCTGCCATTGCCATGGCAATGGATGATCTTGTACGCCAGCGTGAGGGGCTGCTCATGAAGAAACTGACTAAAGACAAATCTCATGTAAATAATATCGGAACCCCATTTAACATACTAAATGAAGTCGCATATCGAAAAAATTCTAGGCATGGAAAAGTCTTAAGTGTCGTTACCGGCTATCGTCCGGAGCAGCTAAATCTAAAATTTATGTTTGATGGTTCCGTTTAAAAACTATACCCCAACCTAAACTTCACCGGATCGGTCTTAGGCGTCTGTGTATTCGCGAGGAAGTCATACAGCAATATCATGGTGCCTTTCAGCTTGTTGTTAATCTTGTATTTTTTGGACACTCCTATCAACGCGCTTTTTGTCCAGACGGTGGCGTTCATTAGTTGAGTGGCATTGGAAAACGCGGCATTGTAGTTAAATTCGAAGCCGCCGTTCACAAAGAAGGTCCCTTTAAGTTTGTAATCGCCGAACGAGCGCAGGCCCATACCCTGGTGACTGAAACGAATGTTGTTGAAGCCTGTTCCCATGCCCAGCTTGTAGGAAGCGCCCACACCAAGGATACCGTTTTTGCTGAATTTGTAGCCTACCTGGCCGGCAAAGTCGCCGGTAGTGGGGAAGTATTGATTGGAGCGTTGAAATTGCACATTGGTACCGAATTCAAGCCGCTGCAGAAAACTTTTTGTTTTCAGTTCCTTTGGCTTGAAATCCGGCATTTCGGCGGCATTGTCCAGGTCGGGGAAGTTCTTTTTCAGCTCATCGAACTGCGAGCGGGCCGCATCCATTTGCTGGCTGAGGGCCTGGCGGGCATTGGGGCCGCCTCCGCCGATGCGCTGCTGGATCAACTGTTCCACCTGGCTGCGGGTTTGCAGACCTTCCAACTGCTGCTCAAGGTTCGCTGCGCTTCCGCCGCCGGCAAGATTAAAAAGACTGGCGAGCTGGCTGTTGCGGGCGAGAAAATCTTTGTATGCCGGTAATTTTTGCAGCAGCTCCATCGCTTTGGCTTCTGCTTTTTTACGATCGCTGAACACCTCTTTGTATTCTTTCAGCTGCTGCGCGTAATAATAGGCTTCCTTGTTGATCTTC
>CBINIO010000677.1:0-2363 GCA_966250725.1 uncultured Chitinophaga sp. | reverse complement strand
AGACGCGGTGAACATGGTGATCAAAGACCTGCTGGAAGCGAAAGAGCTGCTGCGCGCCGATCCCATTCGCACGCCGGGTTATAAAGTGGGTTATCCCCAGGCGGATACGGCCACCGAAACGGCCGCTCCCGACCTGTTCCTGCAGGAGCGCCGTCACCGCCTGAACTATTACGCCGTATGCGGCGAGCTGGCGAGGGCGTATCTCTATAAAGGCGATAAAGAGCTGGCGCTGGAGAATGCGAAAGAAGTGATCGGATCCGCGAAATTCCCCTTTACCAAAGCCACCGATTTTCTTAATCCCGATGATGAGAAAAAAGACCGCATCCTTTACAACGAGCTGATCTTCGGCATCTATGCGAACAATGCCGAGGGCACGCTCCGCGATGTGATAGACAACGGTACCACGGCACTCTACGTGCAGCCGTCCGAGTGCCGCAATATCTACGAAGTAGGCGGCGTGGGCGCGGAGGATTACCGTTACAAACAATGGTTCGAGGAAAGATCGTCCGCCGCCGGCAGCTACCTGCGCGTGATGAAATATACCCGCGACGGCGACGCCAACCTGCACAGCCTGATGCTGCCCGCCATCCGTCTCAGCGAAATGTATTACATCGCGGCGGAATGCACTTTTGATAAAGACCCGGCCGAGGCCTGGGGATATTTTAACACCGTACGGCTCAACCGCGGCATCGGCGTAACGCTCAGCGATCCTTCCCCCACCGTGTTCATGAACGAGCTGCTGAAGGAAGCGCGGAAAGAATTCTTTTCCGAAGGCCAGCTGTTCTACATGTACAAAAGGCTTAACGCGAATATCGCCGGCCCGCAGGGAAGTACGATAACCGCCGGCAACGCCGTGTTCGTGCTGCCTTTCCCCGACGACGAGATCGCATATGGTAACCGATAAAAACGACAGCGATGAAAAAGATACTCAGCTATATTCTCATAAGCGCCGCGGCGCTCTCCGCCTGTAAAAAAACGGAAGAGCAGCTGTATGCCTCGCCCGACGGTGTTTATTTCGACTTCAACGACCCGCTGAAAAACAACCAGCGGACAGACAGCGTGCTGTATTCCTTCGCGCTGTTCCCCGACAGATCCACCGACACGGTATGGCTGCCCGTACGCATTACCGGCATGCGCCGCAATGTGGCCCGCACTTTCCGCATCGCGACGGTGGACAGCGCCACTACCGCCGAAGCCGGCAAACATTACGAGCCGCTGGAAAATGAATACGTGATGCCCGCGGACAGCGGCGCCGTGAAAGTGCCGGTGATCCTGCTGGCGGCGGACCCTTCGCTGCTGAGCACCACCGTCCGGCTCAAGCTGCGCCTGGTGCCTACCGATGATTTCACCGTACCCAATCCCGCGTACGATTCGGCCAAGGTGATCTTTTCCAACCGGCTTGAAAAGCCCGTGTGGTGGGATGTTTGGGCTTCGGAAGTAGGCGCGTATTCCCGTGTGAAGTACGAGCTGTTCATCCGCGCCACCGGCACGTCCGAGCTGCCGTCGACCTTCGACGCGCAGGTGCTGCCGAAAGTGCTGTATTACACCCGCCGCTTCAGGAATTTCCTTGCCAGCCCGGTGAGCTGGGTGGAAGAAAACCCGCAGGCCGGCTATACGCTCGAACCCGCGGGCACGGGCAAATACAATTTCTTCAGCCTCGCCAACCCGGAGAAAAAATACCTGCTGGAGCTGAACCCGGCCGACAACAAATATTATTTCACGGACGAGAACGGTAACCGCATCATATAAAGCCAAACCACGAAACATGAAAAGACATCTTTTATATATGCTCGGCGGGTTGTTGCTGCTGGCCGCCTGTTCGAAAGACAAAGGGAATTACGATTACATCGCCGTTCCCGGCCCGAAGCTCAGCGGGCTGGACACGGTTTACAACGCCGTTTCCGGCGACAGCCTGATCATTTCACCCGTCATCACGCTGCAATCCGGTAAAAACGATTATTCCTGCCACTGGAAAATCGACGTGCCGGAAAGGGCCATGGCCGTGGAATACGACGGACAGCAGCTGCGCATCGTGTTCGGCCTCGGCGCCAACCGTTACAACGCGCTGCTGATCGTAACGGACAACAATACGCAACAGAAATATTTTTACAAGTTCATCGTGCAGGGGCAGACCGAGTTCACCCGCGGCACCATGATACTGAGCAATTTCAACAACCAGAGCGTGCTCAGCTTTGTAAAGCCCGACGGTACGGTGCAGCCGGACATCTACGCGAACATCAACAACTCCGGCATTCCCGGCGGCGGCATGCAGATCGTGCCGATCCGGAACCAGTTCTACATGAACCAGCTCAACTATTTCTGGGTGACCTACAGCGGCGAAGGCACCGGCGCGATACAGGTGG
>CBINIO010000676.1:0-2363 GCA_966250725.1 uncultured Chitinophaga sp. | reverse complement strand
GCGAGCTGGCGCAGTTCTACATTTGCGGCCCGGCGGAATATATGCGCATGGCACAGTTCACGCTTACGTTCATGGGCTTCCGGGAAGACCAGCTGCATAAAGAGAATTTTGTGGTGAATACGGAAGCGAAGATCGCGCGGGTGCAGATACCGCAGGACGCTTCGCTGAAGCGGGTGCATCTCAAGCACGAAGGCGGTGAGCAAACGCTGGAAGTGCCGGGCAACGAAACGATCCTGCAGGCGGCATTGCGGCAGCAGGTGCAGCTGCCTTACAGCTGCAAGGGCGGGGTGTGCGGCTCCTGCATCGCCACGTGCACGCGCGGCGAGGTATGGATGTCCGTGAACGAAGTGCTTACGGAAAAAGAGCTGGCGCAGGGGATGGTGCTTACCTGTACGGGGTATGCGAGAAGCGGGGAAGTGACGCTGGAGTGGTGATGAGTAACATCCGGCAGTGTAAAGCGCTTGCCGAACCGCCGATATAGCAAAGCATACAAAGCCTTCCCCTATCCCTTCTCCGGAATACGGTGCAAACGCTCAACCAGGAAAATAAAATAAACCCGGTTTACCTGTAAGATTCAAACCGGGAAAAATCGCCTTTCAGTTCTTCGTGTAACCTGTGAAAAACTTCCATCCGGTCGTTAAGCCGGTCGTAGTCGTCTACGGGCCTGTCGTGGTGAATGATAACGGGGCGGCCGTAACCCATAAATTTTGCGGACTGTTTGAGATCGTGGTACATTTCATCGGCCACTTCCAACTGGCGGATGAACTGGTTCTGAAAATGTTCGATCTCTACCATTCTTTCATGGTTGGCCTGGCGCGGGCCGGCCAATTCTTCCAACCTGCTGCGCATGGTACGCAGGCTGCCGCGTACCTGATCTACTTCGCCTTTCCAGGCGCTCAGCTGTGCCTGCAGGTCGGATGACTGTGTTGGTACTTCCATGATATATTGATTTAAGTTAAATGTTGACGAACGAAAAAACATCATAACGTCCATTCTTTAAGTCAATATTCCTTTCCCTTCAATCTAATTTACGACTCTTTTCAATACGGTGAAAACGAAACCCGGCGGAATTTATCCACCGGGCTGCATGCAGTGCTACACGGCCATGGGCAGGTCCATGAGCAGGAATTCCGTATCCTCGAGCGTGGTAACATCCAATTTCTCCAGGTCCGAAACAGCAATGGCGTCACGCGCGCCGAGCTTTTCGCCGCCTGCTTCCAGGCTTCCGGAAAGCACCAGCAGGTAAACACCGTTCCCTTCCTGCTTTGGCGTATAATCAAAACTTTTGTCCTTGTCGAATTTCCCGAGGCTGAACCATGCGTCCTGGTTGATCCAGAGCGCACCGCTGTTCTCTTCGGGCGATACTACCAGCTGCAGGCTGTTGTGCCTTCCGGCGGGGTCGAAGTTCTTTTGCTCGTACCGCGGCGCGATGTTACGTTTTTTCGGGAAGAGCCAAATCTGCAGGAATTTCACCGGTTCCGTGCGCGAAGCGTTGAACTCGGAATGCTCTATGCCCGTGCCTGCGCTCATGATCTGCACGTCGTGCTGGTTGATGATCTTGTGGCGGCCGGTGTTGTCCTTATGTTCCAGCGCGCCTTCCAGCGGAATGCTCACGATCTCCATGTTGTCGTGCGGGTGCGCGCCGAAGCCCATGCCTCCTTTCACCGTATCGTCGTTGAGCACGCGCAGCGCGCCGAAATGGATACGCTCCGGGTTGTAATAACCGGCGAAGCTGAAAGTGTGGTAAGACTGCAACCAGCCATGATCCGCAAATCCGCGGGTGTTGCCGCGATGGATAACTTTTTTCATGATGTCCTCCTGTTGTTTTTTACTATACAAATTTCCGTATAAAACATCGGCTGCACAATGGACAGTACGGCTAAAAGGGTGGACAATTTTTTCGCTTCAAACATAAGCGTACAAAGGTTTTCGGGAAATGCCGAAAAAAGGGTTCCCGCGTGGAGCGCGCAGGTCATGCGGGTCTGAAAACAGCGTGCCCGGCCTTTGGAAATGCTGCGAACCAGCATACCCTGCATTCCAAAAAAACAGCGGCCGGACGAGCAAAACGCTGATCCGGCCGCGGGTAATATTGCTGTATGCAAAGAACGGTTTTACACCAGTTTCGCATCCATTGTTATCTCTGTATTGAGCAGTTTGGAAATGGGACAGTTCAGCTTTGCGTCTTCCGCCATTTCCGCGAATTTGGCCGCATCCAGGCCGGGCACGCTGGCGGTCACTTCCAGGTGGATGTTGGGGATGGCGCCGCCTTCGAAGGTAACGGTGCTTTTTGTGTCGATGCTGGCGGGGGTGAGGCCCGCACCGGAAATAATGAAGCTCAGCTTCATGCTGAAGCAGCCTGCATG
>CBINIO010000675.1:0-2373 GCA_966250725.1 uncultured Chitinophaga sp. | reverse complement strand
ACGCTCAAAAAGGTGGTGATCCCCGTCGGCATTGACTTTCCCGCGCAAAAGATCGCGATCGTGGAAGCGCTGCACAACGATCCCGGACCGGAGATATTGCTGGTCGTTTTCCCTTACGACAAAACCAACCATGCTTATTCAAAACAGGCGTTGCTGAACACTTTCAAGGCGTTAAAAAGCCGTTCGGCAAATCCCGTGAGGTATGATGTGCTCGAGGGAAAAAACAAAGCGCGGGCGCTGGCGGACTATTGCACGAGGATGGAGGCCGACATGCTGATCGTTCACCCCGGCACGGAAACGCGTGTAGGCACCTGGATGAACAGTCATATTTCCGACCTGCTGCCGGCCAGCTCGAGAACGCAGGTGCTTGCGGTGAAAGCGGCGGGCGCCATAGTTGTTTAATTTATAAAGAATCACTGAACTGTGGAAGATCTGAAAAAAATGAATACCGGCACATTGGTGGATATGCTTGCAAAGTATACCAGTGATTATATGCGCATACTGAGAGACGGGGGAACAAAAGCGGAATATGAATCCTGCAAGGTTTTGATCGACCGGCTGACGAAGGAGATCGAAGTGCGGAAGAAGGGAGAAAGGAGGTGATATCTTAAAGCCGATCCCGCTTTAAACAACCCGATAAAATGCGAAAATGAAAGTTGCCCCAACAATAGCCTCCCGGATGGAACCGATGCCGGCGGTGTAGAAGACCGCTGTTTCCCCCATTGCTCTCCCCTTTCACCGAAATGCAGGGCCTCCCATCGCCATTTGACGAAATAACGTCAAAAAACAATCGTGCATTTTCCGCAAACACTTGATTTTAAAATAATTAAATAATGGCGTGCCAGTTGCAAAACAAGGGACGTAAACGCATTATTCATTCAACTAAACATATTTATTATGGCACACCCTAAAAAACCGGAAAATGACGAACACATTTTCGTACAGGTACGCGATTTCCTGAAACTGCTGAACGGCGGCGGCGGCAAGCCGATAGAAGAGCTGAGCCCGGCCGATGCGCGGAACGTGCTGTCAGGCGCGCAAAGCTCCGTGGCGGTGGACGTAACGGGCATTGAAGAATCGGAGCGGATCATTACGCAGGATGGCGAAACCGTGAAGATACATATCGTAAAACCGCTGAACGCCCGGCCCGCCGCGCCGGTGTTCATCTTCATCCACGGCGGCGGGTGGGTGCTGGGCGATTATCCGACGCACCGCAGGCTCGTGAGGGACCTCGTGGTGGAAAGCGGCGCGGTAGCGGTTTTCCCGGATTACACGCCTTCTCCCGAAGCGCGGTATCCCGTTGCAATACACCAGGTATATGCCGCTACCAAATGGGTGGCGGAGCATGGCGGCGAGATCGGCGTGAACGGGAAAAACCTGGCGATCGCGGGCAACAGCGTAGGCGGCAATATGACGGCGGCCGTGGCGCTGATGGCGAAAGACAAAGGCGGGCCGCATATCAGGCTGCAGGTGATGCTCTGGCCGGTTACCGACGCCAAGTTCAAAACGGACTCTTATAAAGAGATGGGTAAAGACCGGTTCCTCACCAAAAAAATGATGATCTGGTTCTGGGACAATTACCTGCCGGATAAAAAAACACGCAACGAGATCTATGCTTCGCCGCTGCGCGCAACCATTGAACAGTTAAAAGGCTTGCCGCCGGCCCTTGTCCAAACCGCGGAGAACGACGTGCTGCGAGACGAAGGCGAAGCCTATGCGCGCAAGCTGGACGAAGCGGGCGTGCCCGTGACGCTCACGCGTTACGCCGGGCTGATCCACGACTACGGGCTGCTGAACGCGCTCGCGGAAGTACCCGCGGTGAGAACGGCGCTGCTGCAGGCCGCGGCGGCGATCAAAAAATCACTGAACGATTAAGACTTTTCTTCATTTATTTTTTTACACAACTAAATACACAAGGTATGTCTACTATTAAACAAGTCGTAACCGCAACGGCCATCACGGCCGCATCCGTTGCATCGGGCGCCGCCGGCGCGCAAACCGTTTCCGTCCCCAAAGGCGTAAAGAACATCGTGCTGGTGCACGGCGCATTTGCCGACGGCTCCAGCTGGGCGAAGATCATTCCCGCATTGCAGAACAAGGGGCTGAACGTGATCGCCGTACAAAACCCGCTCGTGTCGCTGGAAGAAGACGTGGCGGCCACTAAACGGGCCATCGCGCTGATGGACGGCCCCGTATTGCTCGTAGGGCATTCTTACGGCGGGATGGTGATCACCGAAGCCGGCAACGATCCGAAGGTCGCAGGGCTGCTGTACGTATGCGCGCTGGTGCCCGACGACGGGCAGTCCGTGGTGGACGTTACGTCGGCGTTCCCTCCCGGGCCGGGCAGCGCGGAGTTCAGACAGGATGCGTCCG
>CBINIO010000674.1:0-2382 GCA_966250725.1 uncultured Chitinophaga sp. | reverse complement strand
TCGACGAGCGATTGGCCACCTTATGATATCGTCAAGACCGGCGATGACAGCTACGAGCTCGTCATGGCCGTGGCCGACGCTGTGACCGATGACACCGGTGCCTGAGTAGCGCCTACTCATGCCTCGGGGCCGCCGGTCATGGTCTGCTGCACATGGCGATCAAGAAGAGGTCGCTCTGACGAGTGCCGGGGAGCCCGCGACTTCGTGGAAGCCAACGACGGACGGGCATTCGTCAGAGCGACCCTCAGACGCCCACGTCAGAGCCCCCAGCGGGACTGCCCGAACCGGGAGCCGACCGACCGTACGGTCTGGATCAGCACGGCGTGCTCCTCGCTCAGCTTGGCCCGCAGCAGCCGGATGCGCTGGTGATATTTGTGATACGTGGTATTGTAGGCGATCCTGAACAGTTTTTTGAATTTGGTGGAGCACATGCATGCGCGACGGGCGGCCTCGTCCAGCGAGGGTTGTTCCTCTTCCGTTTTTTCGGCGATCTCCTCGTTCACCTCTATGAGGCGGCAAATGCCGGCCAGGTGCTGGGAATGCGCGGCGGGAGAGGGATTCAGCAGCGATGCGAGAAAGAGGGAAAGGATGTTGTAAATGTAGCCGCGGATGTAATAGATGTCCAGTTCCTCGGTGTTCACGTGCCTGGGCAGCTTCATCAGCGAAAGAATGAGCTTTGAGCTCATGGGCATGCTGCCCTGAAACCTGCCGGGGTGAAGGGCTTCGCGCAGCCTTGCAAGATTGGCCGCGCTGTCGTGCGAATGCTTAAAGTACTGGTCGAATGCTTCCTGTTTAATGAGTAACTGCAAACCGTGCGCCCTGCTGTTGTGATGCACCAGGAACTCGCTGTTGGGGCTGGACATGCCGTAGTACACGGTGTAAATGCCCGGGCCGGGTTCTTTTTCCATTCCCGAAAAAGCCGCTATGGACGCGGATTCGGAGAGATCGAAATAGATGTAATAATAGGGTTCCCCGCTTTCCGAGGTGATGCGATGCCGAACGTCCACCTTCTGGATGTAGCTGTTGTAGATGGCGGAAAATCCTTCTTCCAGCGTCCAGTGTTTTAAAAAACCTTCCGAGAAAAGATTGGGGAGAACGAGGTGCTTTTGTTCGGGGGTTTCCTGCTGCCAGCAATGTTTTTCAATAAACGAAGCATAATTATACACCCAGGTATTATCGAATAGCAGCTTGTATTCGAATGTCACTTCAGCCATAGGATAATTTTTGTCTCTTGTTAAAAAGGATGTATATGTCCCAACGTCGATATTAATGTATGACTATCCTATTAATCAATCAATTCTACGTACTTCAACAATAAGCCGGTAAAAATGTTCGATCCGTTTGTTTAATTATTCCGGATTTTCCGGTTAACAGATCGAAAGTGTCTTTTTTTGCTAAAAGATTGGCTGACAGGGCAATAAATTATAACCGGCAGGACTCAACGAAATGCGAATGCGCAAGTTCCGGGTGGTGTGTCAGGAAACGGGCGGGTAATTTTGGGGAATGAAAGAAAGATTTGCCCTTACGGATTGGGCCGCTGTTGCGGAAACACTGCATGAGAAAGGTTATGCCGTCGTTCCCGGCGCGCTGCTGCCGGCTGAATGCGCCGCGCTCATTGCGGCTTATGAAGATGAAAGCCGCTATCGCAAAACGATCTCCATGGAGCGGTACCGTTTTGGCGCGGGGGAATATAAATATTTCCAATACCCGCTTCCGGCGCTGGTACAACAGCTCCGTGACACCGTATACCCACGCCTGGCGCCCGTGGCGAACCAGTGGATGAAGGCGCTGGGTATTCCCCGCAGATATCCGCTCACGCATGCAGCGCTGCTCGAAGAATGCAAGGCCGCCGGTCAGTATAAGCCCACTGCGCTCATCCTGCAGTACGGGCAGGGTGGGCATAATACGCTTCACCAGGACCTTTATGGCGAAGTATTTTTTCCGTTCCAGCTGGTATTGTTCCTTTCACAACCGGGCCACGATTATGAGGGCGGGGAATTTGTGCTGGTGGAACAGCGGCCGCGGGCGCAGTCAAAAGCAATGGTGCTGCGGCCGGACAGGGGAGATATGCTGATATTCACGACCAATTTCAGGCCGGTGAAAGGCAGCAAAGGATACTACCGCGTGAATATGAAACATGGCGTAAGCGAAGTGACTAACGGTTGCCGCTACACGCTGGGGGTTATTTTTCATGATGCGCAATAGATGTCCATCATGAAACGGACAACCGCGGATGGCGTTATCTTTCATGACGCGCAATAGATGAGACATCATAAAACGGACAATCGCGGAGGAATTTTTCTTTCATGACGCGCAATAAATATTCCCAGATGATAAAACATGCTGAAACAGACGACCGTACGCTCCTCTCTCTGATCAGGG
>CBINIO010000673.1:0-2382 GCA_966250725.1 uncultured Chitinophaga sp. | reverse complement strand
CGGAACTGTTGTACAGCTTTTTTCGCGACAAGGCCATGCGCGGGTATGTGTGTTATTTCCAGCCCGGCTGCTTTTCTTTTTTCAAACCGGACTTTCACAAGGAATTCCCGTTCTTCGACCTGCTGCATACCAGCCTGTTCCGGTTCGACCATCCCGCGTTTCAAAGGCTGGCGCCGCATTTTGAAGAAGTGTTTACCACTTATGAAAGAACCGGCAAGGACCAGCATATCGAAGCGCGCGCGAAGCTGCTCGGGCTGCTTTACCACCTGAAGGAATTTACGCAGGAAAGGGTGAAAGAGATCCGGCTGGCCACGCCGCAGCAGATACTGCTGAGAAAATACGTGCAGCTGGTGAACAATCATTATATCGACAAACGTACGGTGCAGGAATACGCCGCGCTGCTGGCCGTTACGCCGAACTATCTTTCGCAGTCCGTAAAGGCGGTGTCGGGGAGGAATGCGCTGTCGTATATCACGGATAGATTATTGACGGAGGCCAGGTCGCTGATCCATTTCACCGACTTCGAGATCGCCGAGATCGCCTACCGGCTTAACTTTTCGGATCCCGCCAACTTCGGGAAATTTTTCCGCGCGCAGGCCGGCATGTCGCCCTCCGAATTCCGGAAATCGGGCAAACGATAAAATTTACCGGTTTAACCAAGATTTTGACCAGCGGTTATCCGGATGGATTATTTTTCTTTGTGCTGTCAACACAGATCGTACACATTCAAAACCCAAAAGCATGGCATCAAAAGTTTTTATCAACGTGCCCGTTAAAGACCTCAATAAATCAAAGGCATTTTTTGAAGGGCTCGGTTACAGCTTCAATCCCCAGTTCACCGACGAAAAGGCCGCCTGCATGGTGATCAGCGAATCCATCTACGTGATGATGCTCATGGAATCCTACTTCAGCACCTTTACAAAAAAGCCCGTTGCTGACGCCAAAAAAACAACGGAAGTGCTCATCGCGCTGGACGCCGAATCGCGCGACGAAGTGATCGGCATCGTCAGCAAAGCAAAGGAGCTGGGCGCGACCATTTACACCGAAGCGCAGGACCATGGCTGGATGTACCTGCACAGTTTTGCCGACCTCGACGGCCACCAGTGGGAATTTGCGTATATGGATATGAGCCAGATGCCGGGATAGGCCGGATTTGCCTTCACCTTTTTGATTCCCCGTTAAAAAAGTTATTTTTAACCCGGTTTAAGAGGCGTTTTGATGACGAAATCAACCCGGGGAATAAAAAGCGTTGTCGCTTTAATAAGATTGCTGCTCTTTACTGCCGGCGCGTTCGCGCAGGAGGGTAGCATGCGTTTTTCCCATCTCGGCATCGCCGACGGACTGTCCCAAAGCTCCGTTTACCACGTCTTCCAGGACTCCCGCGGCTTTATCTGGATCGCCACCACCGACGGCCTGAACCGTTACGACGGTTATAATTTCCGCCATTTCCGCTACGACCCCGGCAACCCTTACAGCATCAACAGCAATGAGCTGCTTTGCATTGAGGAAGACCGGCATGGCAACCTGCTGGTAGGCACCGCGCTCGGGCTCGACCTGTTCGATTGCCGGCTGGAACGGTTTCACCGTATTTTGCCGGACACGATGCTGCCGGAATACGTTTTCAAACACGTGAACGTGATGAAGCGCGACCGTGAAGGCAACGTATGGATAGGCACGCCCCGCGGGCTGATGCGGTACGACGATCAAAAACGCGTGCTGCACCCGGTGGAGCTGGGCCGCGGCCCGGGAAAACCTTACGTGCGCTCCATGGCCTTTGACGCGGACGGATTGCTGTGGGTCACCGGTATGAACTCGGTGTTTTGTTACAACCCCGCTACCGGCCGCCTGCTGCCGGTGCCCGAAGCGCTGACGCGCAACCCGGCGATGCGGAAAAGCCCGACGCAGTGCATCGACGTGGACAGTCTTGGCAACATCTGGGTAGGTACGGAAAAAGACGGCCTGATCGTTTGGGACCGCCGCACCGGCCGTACGGAGAATTACAATTCGGGCACCGCGCTGCGCGTGAGCAGCGACATGGTACGCGCCATATTTTTTCATAAAGGCGAAACCTGGATCGGCACCCGCAACGGTTTGTACGTGATGAACGGGCAGCGCACGGCCGTGCGTCATTTTGTGATGGATAAGTACGACCCGTATTCCATTTCCGGCAACAGCATCCTCAGCATTATGAAGGACAAGGCGGGGAGCATATGGGTCGGTTCTTTTGCGGGCGGCGTGAGCGTGGAGCATCCGGGCAATGAGAATTTCAGCTATATCAACGAACAGATGGGGCGCAAGCCCGGTCTTACATACCGCGTGGTAAGCAGCATCCGCGAAGATAATGACAGCAACCTGTGGATCGCGACGGAAGGCGGTGGTATG
>CBINIO010000672.1:0-2385 GCA_966250725.1 uncultured Chitinophaga sp. | reverse complement strand
CCATGACCACCCGCACATGGACGGCCATCGCGTACCTCGTGGTGTTCGGCTCGCTGGTGGGGTACACGGCCTACAGCTGGCTGGTGAACCATGCGCCCGCGCGGCTTTCCGCTACCTACGCCTATGTGAACCCGGTGGTGGCGCTTATCCTCGGTTGGATATTCCTGGGGGAAACGCTGAACACGCACGCGTTCATCGGTTCCGCGATCGTGATCGCGGGCGTGGTGCTGATGACGGCAAAAAAGAAGTGATCGTCCGGCTGTTTTTCCACGGAAATAGACCCGAACCGATTATTCCGCCGGTGCTGCATCGAACCGGCTGATTATGCCATCAAAAAAACATCATTTGGCGAGCTCCACGTCGAACTGCACCACGTTGGGGTTTTGCAGGAGGTGGTCGTTCATTTCGCTGATCAGCCGGTTGGGGCCGCTGATCTCGTATTTCCCTTCAAAGATCACTTCCCCGGTTTGCGCTTCCGTGTATTTGCCCGTGGTAAGCCGCGTAAAATTCAGCCGGTGGCTGTTGAAAAGCGCTTCCAGCGCTTCCTGCGAAAGATTTTGCCGGCGGTATTTGATGGCGTAGTATTTCCTTTCCCTGTAGTTCACGATCATGTCTTCCGCGTAGGAAAACACCCATAAGGCCAGCAACGTGATCGCCACGGCGCCGCCTGCGGTGATGTACTGCCCCGTGCCGATCGCCATGCCGATGGCGGCGGAGATCCAGATCACCGCGGCGGTGGTAATGCCGTCGATGGTGAACCCGCCCCGGAATATCACGCCCGCGCCGATAAAACCCACGCCGGTAAGGATGTTGGACGCGATACGGTCCGCCGAAACGCCCTGCCCGATCTGCTGGCTGAGCATGGTGAACAGCGCGGAGCTGAGGCAGATCAGCGATATGGTGCGCACGCCGGCGGCCTTGCGGTGGACCTCCCGCTCGAGGCCCAGTAAAAAACCGGCCAGTGTGGCGGCGCAAAGCCGGAGGATCATTATGTCCGCTATTTCATGTGATATTTCCATAAGGTCAACAGCTTTTGGGAACCGGGATATTGTTGACGGCGATCAGCCTGTCCAGCCGTATCACCAGCCCGTTATCCGTCAGCAAATACTCTGCCTTGTTCAATACATAAAGGTCTTTTATCAGGGCGGACACTTCGTGCTCTTTCCCTTCTTCGTCGTAAAACCGCAACAGGCACACGGTACGCATGGTGGCCCAGGCTTCCAGGCGGTCGTAATAGTCGCAATTGATGGGCGTATAGCCATTGGCTGTCATGGTTAAAAAATTTGCTTTGCGAAATTAATCCTGACTGAAGTATTTTTGCTCCACGAAAAAGGTAATCTATTAAAAAAATCCGGCATGTTAGCGTCTACATTTCAATTTCCCGGCCAAACGGCCTTTTATAAAGGTAAGGTAAGGGACGTATACACCATTGAAGATAAATGGATGGTGATGTTTGTGAGTGACCGCATCTCCGCGTTCGACGTGGTGCTCCCGCGCCCGATCCCTTATAAAGGGCAGGTGCTGAACCAGATCGCGGCGATCATGCTCGACGCCACCAAAGACATTGTACCGAACTGGGTGAAATCCGTGCCCCTGCCCAACGCTACCGTGGGGCTGAAGTGCGAGACCTTCCCCGTTGAAATGGTGGTGCGCGGCAACCTCACCGGTCACGCCTGGCGTACGTACAAAAGCGGCAAACGCGAGCTGTGCGGCGTGACGCTTCCCGAAGGGCTGAAGGAGAACGATTATTTCGCTTCCCCCATCATTACCCCCACCACCAAGGCGCATGAGGGCCACGACGAGGACATTTCCCGCGAGGAGATCATATCCCGCGGCCTGGTCGGCAAAGCAGAGTACGAACAGCTGGAGAAATACGCGCTTGCCCTGTTCCGGCGCGGCCGCGAGCTGGCCGCCCAACGCGGCCTGATACTCGTGGACACGAAATACGAATTCGGCAGGATCGGCGACACCATCTACCTGATCGACGAGATCCACACGCCCGATTCGTCCCGCTACTTTTATGCCGAAGGCTACGAGGAAAAGCAGAAAGCCGGCCAGCCGCAGAAGCAGCTGAGCAAGGAGTTCGTCCGCGAATGGCTGATGGAGAACGGCTTCCAGGGCAAAGAAGGCCAGCAGGTGCCGGAAATGACCGACGCATTCGTGGAAAGCGTGACCAACCGCTACATCGAGCTGTTCGAGAACATCACGGGCCGGCAGTTCAAAAAAGAAGGTGTAAGCAAAGAAGATTCCGAGAAAAAGATCATCGAAGTGCTGAACGGGATGAAATAAGCCCGGTGCGAAAATAATTGCGAAGGGGAGCGGTAAACGCTCCCTTTTTGTTTGAAGTGAAATGGCCTACATTTGTAGACACCATTACGGCCATTA
>CBINIO010000671.1:0-2394 GCA_966250725.1 uncultured Chitinophaga sp. | reverse complement strand
GGCAAAAAATCGTTATCTTATGTGCGGCCGGGTCCATATGCCCGAAAAGAACAAAAGATTCACCTAAACAGCAAACCATGGGGCATTTACCAAAACTTATCGAAGATCTGGCATTGATACTTTTTACGGGCGGCGTCACCACGTTGATCTTCAAATGGATCAAACAGCCGCTCGTATTAGGGTACATCATCGCCGGCTTCCTGGTCGGGCCGCATTTGTCCATCACCCCCACGGTGGCCGATACCGAAAACGTGGAAACGCTTGCGGAGATCGGTGTGATCTTTCTCCTGTTCAGCCTGGGCCTTGAGTTCAGCTTTAAAAAACTGATGCGCGTGGGCGGCTCCGCTTCCATCACGGCATTTGTAGAGATCATCTTTATTACGCTGAGCGGCTATGCCGTCGGCAAGTGGATGGGATGGTCCGATATGGACAGCATTTTTTTGGGCGGCATGCTGGCAAGCTCCTCCACGACCATTATCATACGGGCATTTGACGAGCTGGGCGTAAAGACCAAACAGTTCGCGCGCATAGTTTTTGGCGTGCTGGTGGTGGAAGATATCGTGGTGATCCTGCTGATGGTGCTGCTGTCCACCATGGCGGTAAGCCAGCAATTCCAGGGGCTCGAGCTGCTGCAGACCGTTCTGAAGCTGCTGTTCTTCCTGGCCTTGTGGTTTATCACCGGCATTTTCCTCCTTCCTACCTTCCTGAAAAAAGCAAAGAACCTGATCGACGAGGAAACCTTGCTGATACTGTCTATCGGGCTTTGTCTCGGCATGGTGATACTCGCGACCCAGGTCGGGTTTTCCGCGGAGCTGGGCGCGTTCATCATGGGCTCGATCATTGCCGAAACCACTTCCGCCGAAAAGGTGGAGCATATTATCAAACCCGTGAAAGATCTTTTTGGCGCGGTATTCTTCGTGTCGGTAGGCATGCTGATCGACCCGCAGGCGATCATGGAATACAAATGGCCGGTGCTTTGGGTGACCCTGCTCACGCTTTTCGGGAAATTCTTCAGCACCACGCTCGGCGCGCTGCTGTCAGGGCAGCCGCTGAAGCAGTCCGTGCAGGTGGGCATGAGCATGGCGCAGATCGGCGAGTTCGCGTTTATCGTGGCTACGCTGGGGCTAAGCCTCGGCGTCATCAGCAATTTCCTTTTCCCGGTGGCGGTGGGCGCTTCGGCGATCACCACCTTCACGACGCCGTACATGATCAAAGGATCGGACAGGCTCTACAACTATATCCTGAAAGTGCTGCCGGAGGGATGGGTCGCCAAACTGAACAGGTATTCGAGCAGTACGCAGAAGATACAGGCCGAGAGCAATATCAAGACCGTATTAAAATCTTATGGCAAGATCGTGCTGATCAACGGCATCGTGATGCTCGCGCTTTTTCTTGTTTCCCTGAATTTCCTGCTGCCTTTCCTGGAGGGGTATATTGAAAACGATATGGTGGCCGGTTTGATATGCCTGGCGGTTTCGCTTGGCGTCTCCTCTCCTTTTATCGTGGCGTTTATGTTGAAGAAGCCCGACAACATGGCGTACAAGGAGCTGTGGCTGGACACCAAATACAACCGCGGCCCGCTGCTGGTGCTTGAAATTACCCGGCTTGCCATAGGCGTGGCGATCATCTGGTTCTGGGTGAGCAATCTGTTATCGGCCAACATCGCCATCCTGATCGCGGTACCGGTCATCATTCTCTTGTATTTTATTTTCTCCAAGAAGATCCAGCAGTTCTACCAGCGCATAGAAGGCCGGTTCCTGACGAACCTGAACGCGCGCGAGCTGGCCGCCGCGGGCGAAGGTTCCGTTTCCGCCGAAGTGTTTGAAAAGAATGTAGAGCTGCAGTCGAGCCTGGTGCCCTGGTCCGCTCACATTGTAGACCTCGTGGTGAACCAGCAGGCCGAATACGCGGGCAAAACGCTGTTTGAGCTCAGCTGGCGCGAACAGTACGGGATCAATATCGCGTATATCAAACGCGGCGAAAAGCTCATCCATACCCCCAACCGCGACGAAAAGCTGTTCCCGCTCGATCACGTGGGCATTATTGCGACGGACGAGCAGATGCAGATCTTCAAGCCCGTATTCGACGCATCCGAACCCGTGGAAAACGGTACGCCGCTCAGCGATATCACGCTGCAAAAGATCGTGGTGGATGAATTTACCCAGCTGAAAGGGTTAAGCATACGCGCATCGGGCATCCGCGAACGGACGCAGGGCCTCGTGATAGGCATCGAACGGGCGGATGCGCGCATGTTAAACCCCGATTCCCACACCGTTTTTGAGTGGGACGATATCGTTTGGGTGGTAGGCGACCGGAAAAAGATCCAGGAGCTTACGCGGCGGCCGGCCTGAGCGGCGGCAACGGCCTCCGGGTAATCCTTTAACGAGATCAGCA
>CBINIO010000670.1:0-2395 GCA_966250725.1 uncultured Chitinophaga sp. | reverse complement strand
TCTTTCCGGTTGATCGTGCTCCAGTTGGTAGTGCCGGCAAAACCGTTCTCGTTGCCGATCCAGCGGCAGCCGGGGCCGGCGTCGCTGAAGAAGATCACTTCGGGGTGATATTTTTTCACCGTTCCTTCGAACAGTTCCCAGTCGTACACCTGTTTTTTACCGTTCGGGCCTTCGCCGTTCGCGCCGTCGAACCATTGCTCGAACACGTCGCCGTATTTCGTGTGCACTTCGCGCAGCTGGTTGGCGAACACCTGGTTGTATTCGGGCGTGCCGTAGGCGGGATGATTGCGGTCCCAGGGCGAAAGGTACACGCCGAACAGCAGGCCGTATTCCTTGCACGCGTCGGACAATTCGGCGAGCACGTCGCCTTTGCCGTCTTTCCAGGCGCTTTCGCGAACGGTGTGTTTGCTGTATTCGCTGGGCCAGAGGCAAAAGCCGTCGTGGTGCTTGGCGGTGATGATGATGCCTTTCATGCCGGCGAGCTTCGCGGTGCGCGCCCATTGCCGGGCGTCAAGCTCCGTGGGGTTGAACACCTTCGGGTCTTCGTCCCCATGCCCCCATTCCTTGTCCGTAAAAGTATTCGGCCCGAAGTGGATGAACATGTAATATTCCAGCTGCTGCCACTTCACCTGCGCATTGGAAGGCAGCGCGCCGTAAGGCTTGATTTCAGGCTGCGCCCAGGCTTTGCCCGCGGCGAACAATAAGATCAGGATAACCGCTTTTTTCATAGTACTGTAGTTGGAAAACGTGTTGCTCATAAAAATAGTATCCGCCGGAGCATTTACCGCAGTTTGGTAATATCATGACAAAGAAAGAGAAAATAATACCTTAACGGCCGTTTGCCGCCGCGCCTTTTCATTTGCCATCTATCACAGGAATGTCACAATTCATAAACAGGGATTGCGGATGATAGTGCGAATGCCATACATTTAAAGCCGTTAAACGGAATCGTTACTCTTTAAATCCAACATATTCTTTATTATGAATAAGCAATTGCATCGCAGAAAATTCATCAGGAACAGCGTGGCCGCAGGCGTGGGACTCTCCCTGCTGAACTCGCCCGCACGGCTCTTTGCCGCCGAAAAGAAAGAAAAAGTAAGGGTAGGGTTGATCGGCGTGGGCGCGCGCGGCCTGAACCATCTTGACCTCTGCCTCCGCCGCAGCGACGTGGACGTGGTGGCTATCGCCGACCCGGACACCGAGTTCACGCTGCCGCAGGTCCGCAAGCTGATCGAAAAACATTACGGCGCCAAACGCAAAGTAGCCGAATACACCAAAGGCCCGCACGATTACAAGAACCTGCTGAAACGCGGCGACATCGACGCGGTGGTGATCGCCACTCCCTGGGAATGGCATACCATCATGGCGGTGGACGCGATGCGCGCGGGCATTACGCCCGCCGTGGAAGTTTGCGGCGCGGCCGATATCCAGGAATGCTGGGAACTGGTGAACACTTCCGAATCCACCGGCATCCCCGTATTCGGCATGGAGAACGTGAACTACCGCCGCGACGTGCTGGCGGTGCTCAACATGGTGCGCCAGGGTCTTTTTGGCGAGCTCGTTCACCTGCAGGGCGGTTACCAGCACGATCTTCGCGAAGTAAAGTTCAACGACGGCAAGCAGCTGTATGGCGGCGGCGTGGAGTTTGGCGAGAAAGGCGTGTCCGAAGCCAAATGGCGCACCAACCATTCCGTTCACCGCAATGCCGACCTTTACCCCACGCATGGTCTCGGCCCGGTGAACAACATGATCAACATCAACCGCGGCAACCGTCTGGTGTCGCTCTCTTCCGTAGCCACCAAATCGCGCGGGCTGCATAAATATATCATGGACCATCCGAAAGGCGGGCCCAGCCACCCGAACGCCAAGGTGGAATTTAAGCTGGGCGACATCGTGAGCACGCTGATCAAAACCAACAACGGGGAGACCATCATGCTCAGCCACGATACCAACCTGCCCCGCCCCTATTCGCTCAACTTCCGCGTGCAGGGCACCAACGGCCTGTGGATGGACGACTTCGACAGCATTCACATCGAAGGCAAAACCAAACCGCATACCTGGGAAAAGACCGGCGACCCGAAAGACGCCGAAAGTTATATGGGCAAATACGACCACCCGCTCTGGAAAAGATACGCCAACGACGCGTCCGGCGCGGGCCATGGCGGCATGGACTGGTTCGTGATCAATTCGTTTATCGAAAGCATCAAACGCGGCACCGACTACCAGATGGACGTATACGACCTCGCTACCTGGTATGCGATCACGCCGCTGAGCGAGCAGTCCATCGCCGAAGGCGGCACCGTTCAATACATCCCCGACTTCACGCGCGGCCGCTGGATCAACCGCAAGCCGAACTTCGCGCTGGACGGGGAATACTAATCCGTGTTAAGTAGAT
>CBINIO010000669.1:0-2404 GCA_966250725.1 uncultured Chitinophaga sp. | reverse complement strand
TGCGATGGCGTGGTGACCGGTTTGCTGACCGCCGGCGGGAAAGTGGACCTTCCGCGCACGCGCGAGCTGGTGGAGCTGGCAAAGCCGATGGGCGTTACGTTCCACCGCGCGTTCGACATGACGGACGATCCGTTCAGGGCGCTGGAAGACGTGATCGCCAGCGGCTGCGAGCGCATACTCACTTCGGGGCAGCGCAATACCGCGATGGAAGGCGCCGGGCTGATCGCCGAACTGGTAAAAAAAGCAGCCGGCCGCATCCGTATCATGGCGGGTTCCGGGCTGCGCGACCATAACGCCGCCGCATTGGCTTCCGCCAGTCATGCGAGAGAGTTTCACAGCACTGCGAAGGAATTTATTGACAGCCGCATGCAGTACCGCAACCCCAATGTGAGCATGGGCGGTGTTCCCGGCGTGCCGGAATATGGGATCGCGGTTACGAAAGCGGATATGGTGCGGCGTATCCGCGAAGCGGCGGAAGGCGCGTTGAATAATGCCTGACGAATTGCAGTAACCTGTAATGGGCGCAATGAAAAAATCAAGCGCCATCATGAACGTATGATAAAATGGCAAACAGTGGTACGCCAAAACCCACCTTCCCGGCAAATAACATAAATACTAAACAAAGTATAGCCTTCATTCACTACTTTTATCCACATCCCTTGAATGTGCATACTTCTTTATTGTTGTTATATTAAATAAATTTTAAATTAGTCAGGGTATGAAAAAAACAGGCTTACTGGTCTTAGTATTGTGTTTTGGAATGATCGTAAAAGCGCAGGTAAAAGGCGTCAAACACGTGATCCTTATCGGCATGGACGGGCTCGGCGCGTACGCCATGGAAAAGGCGGACAACCCGGTGATGAAACAGATGATGAAAGACGGCAGCTGGACGCTTGAAGCGCGCAGCGTGCTGCCTTCGTCCAGCGCGGTGAACTGGGCCAGCATGATCATGGGTGCGGGGCCGGAATTGCACGGTTTCACGGAATGGGGCAGCCAAACGCCGGAAGTGAAACCCAGAACGCTCGACCAATACGGTCTTTTCCCGTCCATCTTCACCCTGCTGCGCGAACAGCGCCCCGGTGCTGAAACGGGCGTGATCTACAGCTGGGCCGGCATCGGTTACCTGTTCCCGAAAAAAGCGGTGAACAAAGACCAGCACTGCCCGAACGATACCGCCACTACAGACGCGGCGGTAGCTTATATCAAAGAGAAAAAACCGGCGTTCCTGTTCATCCACTTCGACCAGCCGGACGGTGTGGGTCATGGTATCGGGCACGACATACCCGAATATTATGAACAGGTGCATAAGAATGACGTGCTGTTAGGCAGAATAGTGCAGGCCGTGAAAGACGCGGGCATATGGGACAGCAGCGTGCTGATACTCAGCTCCGATCATGGCGGCATCAATAAAGGTCACGGCGGGAAAACGATGGTAGAAATGCAGATACCCTGGATATTCACCGGCAAAGGGATCAAAAAAGGGCATGAAGTGAAAGAAAGCGTGATGACGTTCGATACCGCCGCCACCATCGCCTGGATATTCGGCCTGAAAACGCCGCAGGAGTGGATCGGGAGACCGGTGAAGGACATTTTTGTCAAATAGCCTGGCGTCCGGACGGATATGCGGGCATGATAGTTGTACTGGCCGGGAGGAATGAAAAATTTGGTCCGATATCATCCGGAAATACTTAATCTGAATATTATGTACCGAATCGTTTTTCTTTTCGTGCTGATCTTCTCCGCTCGCCCCGCGTTAATGGCGCAGGTGCAGGGGCAGGTGATCAAAGTGCTCAGTTACAATATCCATCACGGCGAAAACATGGAAGGCAAGCTGGACATCCACGGCATCGCCACCGTGATACTCGCCACCAATCCCGACCTGGTAGCCCTGCAGGAAGTGGACAGCGTTACTTCCCGCGTCAATAAAGCAGACCAGCTGAAAGAGCTGGCCGCCGCCACCGGCATGTACATTTATTTCGGCAAAGCCATGGACTACGACGGCGGAGGTTTTGGCAACGGCATCCTCAGCCGCTACCCGATCGAAAAAACGCAAAGCATCGCCCTGCCCGCGAAAGGCGAAGGCAGCGAGCCGCGCAACGCCGCCATGGTAACCGTAAAGCTTCCCGGCGACAGCCTGCTCCGCTTTGTAAGCACCCATCTCGATCATCTCGAAGATCCCGCCGACCGCATCGCGCAGGTGAACGTCATCATGAAGCACGCGCTCGCACAATCCGCCCTGCCGCTGATTGTGGCGGGCGACATGAACGCGCTGCCCGCATCCGAAGAGATCGGGATTTTCAAAGAACATTTCACCGACGCCACGGAAAAGCTGGGCCCCACCTGGCCTTCGGACAAACCGGAGCAAAAGCTCGATTACGTGCTGCTGTATGACAAAACGAAGTGG
>CBINIO010000668.1:0-2417 GCA_966250725.1 uncultured Chitinophaga sp. | reverse complement strand
TTGATCGTGGCCGGTATTATCCTGTTCGTGTACATCATCCGCCGTTTTCTTTCCAAAAACCTCGCGGCCGGGCTGTTCAGGCTCATCAAACACTGGAGCCCCAGCATCGCGCAGGAGGACTTCGTGCAGCTGCTGTTCAAGCCGCTGGAATATTTCCTGCTCATGACGGCTTTTATCATGGCGAGCAATCATCTGGTGTTCCCCGAAGAGCTGAACATCGTGGTGTACAACCGCACGGGCAACCCGTACACCCTGCAAATGCTGATCACCACCATCCTGAAGATCGTGTTCAGCATGACCATCATCCTCATCCTGCTGCGCCTGATCGATTTTATTTCGCTGATACTGGAAAAAAAGGCGGACCTCACGGAAGACAAGACCGACAACCAGTTCATCATATTTTTCCGCGATTTTTTCAAAGCCATCATGTTTATCATCGGCGCGATGATATTGATCCACATCCTGTTCGGGAAAGACGTGGTAGACAAGCTGGTGGCGGGCCTTGGCATCGGCGCGGCCGCCCTCGCCCTTGCCGCGAAGGAAAGCATCGAGAACCTGATCGGCTCGTTCATCATTTTTTCGGACAAGCCGTTTCGTGTGGGCGATACCGTTATAGTCGACTCGTATACGGGAACGGTGGAAAAGATCGGCCTTCGCAGCACGCGTCTTCGCACGCTGGACAAAACCTTCGTGACGGTGCCCAATAAAAAGATGGTGGACAGCGTGCTGGACAACCTTTCCCTGCGCACGCAGCAGCGCGTGTCCATGAAGCTGGAGCTGGCGGGGGATACGCCTTCCGCGAAAGTGTTCGCCGTGGTAAAGGCGCTGCAGGAATACCTGGAAAACCATGCCGACGTGGAGCCCGGCTACGCCGTGAACCTGTTCGACTTTACAAAAGATTCCTTCACGATACAGCTGATCTATATGACCAATGTCATCGAAGGCACGCCTTACCTGGAATTGCGCGAGGCCGTGAACCTGGCCGCCATCGGCATCCTGGAGAAGAACGGGGTGACGCTGGCGATGCGGCATGAGATGGTTACCTCCTCATAATAATTGCTGCAGGGCGTTGCGGCATATATGCATCAATGCATTGCCCCGCGGTGTTACAACTGCTCCGCGGCGCCGGCCGCAAGCCGCGCCTGCGATGACGGCAAATAAAAAAGAGGCTGCGTGTGCAGCCTCTTTTCCTTTTATCACAGTTCCACTGTTATTCTTTCCGGTTCATTTTCATGATGATCTGCGCGAGGTCCTGCTCCACGGACTCTTTCGAGTTGCCGGTGATCCTTCCTTCCTCTTTGCCGTCGCGCATTACCAGAATGGCGGGCAGGCGTTTCACCTTGTAGCCGTCGGCCACCTGGTTGCCGGTGTTGCCTGAATCGTCCGCGCCGTACATATGAATGCTTTCTTCCGGCACGCTCGCCAGGATCATCACCTTGTAAAAACGGCCCAGCAGGCTCTGGCTGGCCTCGTCGGTGGTGTTCACCAGCGCAACGAGCTGTATCTTGTCTTTATTGGTTTTGATATAATTGACCATGGTGGCGTTGGCGTCGTAGCGGTTTACGCCGTTGTGAAACCACGCGAACGCGGAATCAGCCAGCAGCTGCTTCATTTTAAATTCCCCCTTCAGCTGTTTGCCCGGAGCGGCGTGATCGTGGCTGCTCTGCGCCATGGTTACCGAGCTGAGCAACAGTCCGCACCCCAATAATACTTTGTGTAATCGCATAGTTCGTGATTTATAATTGATCTTTTAACTCTGTCAGGAATTGCCGCACTTTCTGCAGGCTTTTTATCATTTCGAAGTTCCGGGAAGCGGAGCGCTTGTCTTCGCGCAGCTTCTGCTTCGCCCCTTCTATCGTGTATTTGCGCTCGCGCAGCAGGTGATAGATGAGCTTGAGGTTATGGATGTCTTCCTGGCGGAAAAGCCGGTCGCCCTTGCGGTTCTTTTTGGGTTGCAGTATATCGAATTCATTTTCCCAGTACCGGATCAGCGAGGTGTTCACCCGGAACATGTTGGCTACTTCGCTGATGGAATAATACTGTTTGTCGAGCGTGAGCTTTTCCAGCTCCTGGATCACATGCGGGTCGCCCGCGAGCTCCTTCAGACTTTTCCGGCCTCTTTTTTTGCCTTTCGGCGGCGTACCGTCCGCGGGAGTGGCTGCCTCCGCGCCGTCTGCGCCGGCTTCCCCGCTGACGCCCTGCTGCGCGCTGCGGGCAGGCGTTTTGACGGGTGCGGGCTTTTGCGGCTCGGCGGCTCCGAATAAGTCCAGTTGCTGCATCATAACCGAAATGAATTGTATAAATAAATGAAATACAGATACAATATTACGGAATCCCTTTTATCACCGCCTGCCTTTTCCTCCCATAATCATTCCATTAATCGAAAGACTGGTTGCCGGAGCGCGCGATCTTCAGCA
>CBINIO010000667.1:0-2419 GCA_966250725.1 uncultured Chitinophaga sp. | reverse complement strand
ATATAATGCGGTGTTCATTGCCGATGAAGTGCAGTGCGGATACGGTCGCAGCGGGCAGTTTTTTGCCGCCGACATTGCCGGTGTAAACGCCGATGTGTACACCATGGCAAAAGGCATGGGCAACGGCTTCCCGATCGGTGGCATTTTGATTGCACCGCATATACAGCCAAAATACGGTATGCTGGGAACTACGTTCGGTGGCAATCACCTTGCCTGTGCGGCCGCTCTTGGCGTGCTGGAAGTGATCGAAAAAGAATCGCTGATAGAGAACGCCGGCGTGGTAGGCAGCTACCTGATGGAAGAGCTGAAAAAATTCCCGCAGGTAAAAGAGGTAAGGGGCCGCGGCCTCATGATCGGTATCGAGCTGCCGGAAGAGCTGGGGCACATCAGGAAGGAATTGTTATTCAAACATAAGATATTCACCGGTGAAGCCAAACCGAACGTGATCCGTTTGCTGCCTTCGCTGGCACTCACGAAAGCGCAGGCAGACCAATTTTTAACCGCATTCAAAGCAGCATTGAATTAATGGTACTTCCCCCGGGGAACCAAACGTAAACAACGATGAAACAATTTATTTCCGTGGACGATGTGCCCGGTGTGCCGCAAATAGCGGCTGCAGCACTGGATTACAAAAAGAACCCTTTTAAAGATAAAGGGCTGGGAGAAAATAAAACTTTGGGGATGATATTCCTGAACCCGAGTTTGCGCACGCGATTGAGCACACAGGTGGCCGCGCGCAACCTGGGCATGGAAGTAGTGGTGTTTAATATCGACAAGGAAGGGTGGGCGCTGGAAATGAACGACGGCGTCGTGATGAACGGCAGCACCACCGAACATGTAAAAGAAGCCGCCGCCGTGATGGGCCAGTATTTCGACATACTGTCCATCCGCACGTTCCCCGGCCTGAAGAATAAAGAGGAAGACTACACGGAAAAATACATCAACCAGTTCATCAAATACGCCGGCAAACCGGTGGTAAGTCTCGAAAGCGCCACCCTGCACCCTTTGCAGAGCCTCACGGACGTGATCACCATCAGGGAACGCTGGAACCAGGCGCGTAAGCCAAAAGTGGTAATGACCTGGGCGCCGCACGTAAAAGCGCTGCCGCAGGCCGTGCCCAATTCCTTCGCGCAATGGATGAACGCCTGGGACGAAGTGGACTTCACCATCACGCACCCGGAAGGATATGAGCTGGACCCGAAGTTCGCCGGCAGCGCGCCGGTGGTGCACAACCAGCGCGAGGCGCTTGAAGGCGCGGATTTTGTATACGTGAAGAACTGGTCGAGCTACAGGGATTATGGCAAGATCACCTGCACGGACGAAAGCTGGATGCTGACGAACGATTCGCTGAAGAACACGAACAACGCGCAGGTAATGCACTGCCTGCCCGTAAGAAGGAACGTGGTGATCGCGGACGAAGTGCTCGACGGGCCGCAGTCCATCGTGATCCCCGAAGCCGGCAACCGCGTATGGGCGGCGCAGGCGGTATTGAGTGAAATTTTAAAGCACAGGTAAATGTCAGCACCCGCAACGGTATACATCATCAAGGTCGGCGGCAACGTGATCGACAACCCGGCTTTCCTGGACAGCTTCCTGGAAGATTTCGCGGCCGTGCCCGCGCTGAAGGTGCTGGTCCACGGCGGCGGGAAGATCGCCACGCGCATTGGCGACAAGCTGGGCATCGCGGCCAATTACGTGAACGGCCGGCGCATTACCGATGCGGAAACCATCGACGTGGTAACGATGGTGTACGGCGGGCTGGTGAACAAACAGGTGGTGGCGAAGCTGCAGGCCAACGGCTGCAACGCCATCGGTCTTACCGGCGCCGACGCGAACATTATCCCCGCCGTGAAACGCCCGGTGAAAGAGATCGACTACGGCTTCGTGGGCGATATTCCCGGAGGCTCCGTACAAACGGCTCCCCTGAAACTCTTGCTGGACGCGGGCATCACACCAGTGCTGGCGCCGCTCACGCACGACGGCAAGGGACAAATACTGAACACCAATGCGGACACCATCGCTTCTTCGCTGGCGGTGGCGCTTTCCGCGCATTATAGCGTGCGGCTGATCTATTGTTTCGAGAAAAAAGGCGTGCTGCGCAACGCGGACGACGACGATTCGGTGATCAACCTCATCAACCGCGATATTTACCGGCAGCTGCTTGCCGAAGGCGCTTTGTCCGACGGCATACTGCCAAAGCTGGACAACGCATTTGCTGCTATCGAAAGCGGTGTCAAAGAAGTGCTCATCGGTCATGCCGGTGACCTGCAAAGGAACACCGGCGGTTCGGTAGCGGGTACCTTAATTTGCTAACTATGTGGAACCAACAACGCTACGAAGACGCGGTGGGGCTTTTAAAAGAACTGATCGCCACGCCGAGCTTCAGCTTCGAGCTCGCATTGAAGGCGAGCTCCGCGCC
>CBINIO010000666.1:0-2434 GCA_966250725.1 uncultured Chitinophaga sp. | reverse complement strand
TCCAGGGCGTGGCGGCCTGCATCTGGCCGGCGATATTTTCGGCATGGTGCTCTGTCACCCAGCTGAGCACCCCGTTCTTCGCGAAAAACAGGTACACGGCATACCCCAGGTAGGCGAATATGCCAAAGAGGTACCAGCCTTTGTAATATTTGCCGGTAGCCGCCAGGGCGCAGAAAATGGCCCCGTAAAGATAGATCGGCATCCATATGTAAGGGTCGGGATCGTTCCATTGAAGGGCGGCAAATAACACAAACAGCACGGCAAAAATTACGTTGAATATTTTCATGTCAATTTAAATGAGATAATGTTGGCTAAATTGCTTAAACTTACGTAAAATCCGGCAACAAAGCGCCAGGTTCAGTGAACAGAAAAAAAAGTGGCCAAGATGTTTGTGGTTGTTAAATAAATGTTATAATTTTAGAACATAAGGAACACCAAAATTGTTTTAACCTTTTGCATGAATAAAAATTTACGCTGACTCGTCAACCAGAATAAACTTTTTTGTCTTTATAAATTCCACTTTGAATCAGGCACTTTATTCCAGAGAAGTGCCGCTTAAAAAAGACAGCCAGCTTGATCTTCACTTCCTGCAAAATCGTTTTTCCAAAGGGAATGTTAAAATTTTGACATTTTGGGGTGAGCGCCGAACGGTTTTTAATCCTTATATTGCAGCTGGAAAGCCGCCAATAATCCGGCACGGCTTTTGAAATATTAACCCTGAAAACGACATTGGGGACCGCATCCCCTGAAGAATATCCTGGTTACTAATCAGGTTTTAGAATGGCGGAAGGAGAGGCACTAGTTGCCTCTCTTTTATTTTCCACCCCTCCCCGAAACCGCCGCCCCGCCGCCGCCGTACAAAAATATCCGCTCCCCACGAACCCTGAAATTCACTATTTTAGCTCCATGGGATACGCATTTAACAGGGAATCGGTTTCGGGAACGTTATACCAGGCACTTCTCAGCAATACTCCGGAAAAAGGCCGGCAATGGATTTCAGATAAACTTCGCGCATGGCAGGATTCGCAGTCCATGCAGGCGTTCAACCTCGCCTTTACCGCCGCGCCGCGTTTTCTCGGCCGCGACGCCGTTAACGTAACCGGCGAACAGGCCGCGGCGCTGCAGCCCTTTCAGCTGGAAGGATATACCACGGACAGGCTTTTCAGGGTATGGTGGCTTTTGCAGCTGCCGGACACCGACAAACAGTCTTACACGCAGGCAATAGAGAATCTTTTTCATGCCGCGGAAATGAACGAGCTGGTGGCGCTTTACGGCGCGTTGCCGCTGCTGGCCTTCCCCGAAGCCTGGAAAATGCGCACGGCCGAAGGCATCCGCTCCAATATCGGCGTGGTGCTGGAAGCCATTATGCTCCGCAACCCTTATCCGGCGCGGTACCTGGACGAGCCGGCCTGGAACCAGCTCATCATGAAAGCGTTCTTTACCGACAAGCCCGTGCAGTTCATCACGGGTGTGGACGAACGCGCCAATCCCGCCCTGGCGCGTATACTGACGGACTTTGCGCACGAGCGCTGGGCCGCGGGAAGGACCGTGAACCCGCTCACCTGGCGCATGGTAGCGCCGTTCATCCATGAGGGCAATTTTGCGGACATCGAAAGGATCTGGTTCTCAGAACAATATGCCGAAAGGGAAGCCGCCGCGCTTGCCTGCGCTGCATCTGCATATCAACCCGCCAAAGACCTGCTCGGAACGCGCCCGGAAATGAAAGCGGACATCGCCGCCGGAACGCTTACCTGGCACACGGTTGCCAGTCGTGTAAATGACTAATTGATGTTATTGGCCGTTGCGCCCTTTATTATTAATTTAAACCCAATTGTAATTTATATTCATATGTGTTGTAGTGCTCAGCTGACGGAAAAGGACCTTGCACCCCAATCGCATAACCCGGCTTACCTGGAGGCTATCAAAGGGATGCGTTTTTTTGACCCGCATGTACACATGACCTCGCGGACGACAGACGATTACCAGGCCAGGGCCGACGCCGGCGTGGCCGCCATTATCGAACCCGCTTTCTGGCTCGGGCAGCCGCGCACGGGCGTGGATACCTTTCGCGATTATTACAGCAGCCTGGTAGGCTGGGAACGTTTCCGCTCCTCGCAATTCGGCATCAAACATTACTGCACCATCGGCCTGAACTCAAAAGAAGCGAACAACGAAGCGCTCAGCGAACAGGTGATGGAAATACTGCCGCTTTTTATTTACAAGGAAGGCGTGGTAGGCGTAGGCGAGATCGGCTTCGACGACCAGACGGCGCTGGAAGAAAAATATTACCGCGCGCAATTGCTGCTCGCAAAAGAAGCAGGCCTGCCCGTGCAGATACATACGCCGCACCGCGATAAAAAACAGGGCACGCAGCGCAGTATGGACATCGCGCTGGAAATGGGCCTCGATCCCTACATGGTGATCGTGGACCACA
>CBINIO010000665.1:0-2437 GCA_966250725.1 uncultured Chitinophaga sp. | reverse complement strand
TTATAGATTATATCAGGCCGGAAGGACGCATCACCGCCAAAAAAATGTACAACGCGCGCGGCTGGGTGATCCATCACTGCACGGACGCATTCGGCAAAACCGGCGTGCAGAACGGCGTGGCATGGGGCACCTTCCCGATGGCCGCCAGCTGGATGTGCCTGCACTTCTGGGAACATTTTGCGTTCACGCACGATTATGCTTTCCTGAAAAATAAAGCATATCCCGTGATGAAGGAACATGCGATGTTCGTGGAAGATTATCTGGTGAAAAGCCCTGAAGGTTATCTCGTGACCTCGCCCGGCAGCTCCCCGGAAAACCGTTTCGTGCACCCGGTTACGGGCAAGCCGACCGGTCTTACTTACGGCCCTACGATGGACAACCAGATACTCCGCGAGTTCCTCGGCAAATGCATCGCCGCGGCAAAGGCGCTGCGCACCGATTCCGCCGACATCGCCCGCTGGGAAAACATCATCGCGCAGCTGCCGCCCACCAAAACGGGTAAGGACGGCCGCATACTAGAATGGATGCAGGAATACGAGGAAGTGGAGCCCGGTCACCGGCATATCTCGCACCTGTTCGGGCTGCATCCCGGCACACAGATCACCGAGCAAACGCCTTCCTTGTACGAAGGCGCGCTGCGCACGCTCACCGGCCGTCTCGCCAAAGGCGGCGGCCACACCGGCTGGAGCCGCGCATGGATCATCAACTTTTATGCGCGCCTCAAACAGGGCGACAGCGTGAGAAATCACCTGCAGGCGCTTTTCGCAAAATCCACGCTGCCCAATCTTTTTGACAACCATCCCCCGTTCCAGATAGACGGCAATTTCGGCGGCACCGCGGGCATCGCGGAGGCGCTGCTGCAAAGCCACGGCGATTACGTGGAGCTGCTGCCCGCAGTGCCCGCGGCATGGGCCTCGGGGCAGGTGAAAGGGCTTTGCGCGCGTGGTGGTTTTGAGATAGACATCGCCTGGACGGACGGAAAACTTTCCGGCGTAACGGTGCGTTCCACCACCGGGCGCAACCTTGTGCTGAAATACCGCCAGCACCTGCTGCCGCTGAGCATTGAAAGGGGGAAAGAGGTCGTAGTGCCCGTAGAACAATTATTATAAAACCGAGTTAACATATGAGATCACTGAAATGTTTGTTGTGGCTGCTTTTGCCGTTCACCGCTGCGGCGCAGCAGTACAAGCCCACCTGGGAATCGCTGGACAGCCGGCCCGTTCCCGCATGGTTCGAGAACGCCAAGTTCGGGATATTCATCCACTGGGGCGTTTATTCCGTGCCCGCCTGGGCGCCGAAAGGCGTGTATTCAGAATGGTACCAGTACTGGCTGCAATCCAAACAGGTACATGGGAACAACAACCCCAAACCTACCGCCGTGTACGACCATCACGCAAAAGTGTACGGCGCGGACTTTTCCTATTACAAATTCGCCGACCTGTTCAAAGCCGAAGATTTCGACCCGGACGCATGGGCCAAACTCTTTGAAAAGTCAGGCGCCAAATACATCGTGCTCACCTCCAAACACCACGACGGCTTCGCCCTCTGGCCGAGCAAGGAAGCCACCAAAGCCTTTGGCACGCCCTGGAATGCAGTAGACGCCGGCGCCAAACGCGACCTGCTGGGCGACCTCACCGAAGCCGTGCGCAAAACGCCGGTGAAGATGGGCTTTTATTATTCCCTGTACGAATGGTACAACCCGTTGTATAGAAACAAACAGTACAAAGCATACGTGAACGAACATATGATCCCGCAGCTGAAAGACCTGGTGAACCGCTACAAGCCGGACATCATCTGGCCCGACGGTGAATGGGACCATTCGGACACGTTGTGGCAGAGCCGCGAATTCCTCACCTGGCTGTACAACGAGTCGCCGGTGAAGGACAAGATCGCGGTGAACGACCGCTGGGGCAAAGGCATCCGCAAAAAACACGGCGGCTATTACACCACGGAGTACGAAGTGAACGCAAAATTCTCGCGGCCCTGGGAAGAATGCCGCGGCATGGGCTTTTCGTTCGGCTACAACCGCAACGAGGACGTGCAGGATTACAACAGCGCCCAGTCGCTCATATACCTGCTGCTCGACATCGTGAGCAACGGCGGCAACCTGCTGCTGGACATCGGGCCGGACGCGCACGGGAAAATACCGCCCATTATGCAGGAGCGCCTGCTGCAGATCGGCAAATGGCTGGACGTGAACGGCGAGGCCATTTACAATACCCGCGCCTGGAAAACGCATGTGCAATGGTCTGAAGGCCGCCAGGACTGGAAGCCGCCGCATGGCCTCGTAAGCGGCGAAGTGATGCTGAAGCAGACCGTAAACCCCGATCCCGGTTACGCGCGCAAAGAGCTTTTCTTTACGGTGAATGGCGATAATGTATACGCCATCGCCCCGGTGCTTCCGGAAGGAAAATTGCTCATCAAAGGCGTTACGCCC
>CBINIO010000664.1:0-2439 GCA_966250725.1 uncultured Chitinophaga sp. | reverse complement strand
GATGGCGTCTCCCGCGATCACGCCTTCTTTGTCGTTAAAAAATTCCATCGCGTCGAGGAAGATGCCTTTGGTATCGTTGAAATACACCTGTTCCCAGCTTTTCCCCCCCTCGTCCGTCAAAAAAATGCGCGCCGGCTCCGCGATGCCCATGATCACCGCGCGGTCGGCCGAAAAACCTTCCACGTCCCGGAAATCGCAGCTGTCGCAGCCCGGTATGCCGAACCAGTCCCAGCTTTTCCCGCCGTCGGTGCTGCGCCCGGCCTTGCCCTGCGTGCCGGATACCCAAAGCACATCGTCCGTCACCACGCTCAGCCCGCGGATGCTGCCGATGGGCGCGGTGGTCAGCAATTCCACCCGCTGCGCCCGCGCGGTGGAAAAGATACCGGCGGACAGCACAAAAATGATTTGCAGAAATTTCATAAATCATCAATTTCCAGCAATAATAAATAAGAAAAATGCAAATTTGTTACAAAGTGTAAGGTAGAATTATATATTTGCATTCACCGCAAACATGCTCAGACCCTTTTAATCTAATTGATGCGTTCACCACTTCAGATAAGCATCTTTGCCCTATTTTGGTTGCTGACTATGACTCAAACCACCCAGGCACAGGAACGAAGCTATAATTTCGATTCCTACGGCGTGGACAGAGGTTTGACCCAAAGCAGCATCTACAGCCTGATACAGGACGAAGAAGGGTTTCTCTGGATCTCGACCTTCGACGGCGTCAACCGGTTTGACGGTTACGTGTTCAACGAATACCGCTCCAATCCCGCCGTTCACAAAAGTCCGCTCCGGCCGGAGGAACGCGTGGTGTATAACTCCACCTCGCAGCAGGGGAGGGCCGTCGTAAAAAGTTTCGGTCTCAACGGCACCCGTCATCATTCCTTTTACCGCGACGCGCGCAACCAGCTGCTCATCGCCCACAATCTCGGCATCAGCCTGTACGACCGTTATAAAAATACTTTCCGTAACGTTTTCACCGATTCCGGTTACGTAAACGAAGCCGAGCGCGATTTTATCCCGAAATTCAGGATACTCGGCGAAGACCAGGCCACGCAGACCCTCTGGGTATGGCGCCCCACCAGGGGGCTGTACCTGCTGGATAATCTCACCTACGAGCTGAAAAAGATCATCCTGTACCCGCCGTCGTTCATGAAACGCAAAATGGTGGCGCAGGCGCTCGTAAAGCAGGACGATCACATCTGGATGGTGTTCGAGAACGAAGAGCTGATCAAAATGGATATCCATACCACCCGGCTCACCACGTATTGCCTGCCCACGCTGGCGGACAAGCCGGTGATCAAGGTGCTGAACTCCGACTCGCTGCTGCTGGCGAGCAAAGGGCATATCACCATTTTCGACACGCGCCGCAACAAGTATACGGACCTGCCGTACAATATCGTCAACGCGTTAAAGGAACCTTTCCTTCCTTCCGTAATAGAGCTCGACGACCGCGGCAACGCCTGGATCGGCGGGAATAACGGCGTGCTGGTGTTCAACTTCGCCAACCACGAGATCGCCAACCACATCACCAGCTTCAACGGCTTCGAGACCAATTCCTTCAACAAGATCATCTCGCTTTACCGCGACGCCGGCGACAACATGTGGGTGGGCACCGACGGCGACGGGCTGAAGATCTACGCGCCGAACAAAAAGGTCTTTTCCCTCTACCGCTCGCCGCGCATCTCGCACAACATCGTAAAGGCCGTGTACAAGCACGACGACGGCCGTTTGTACGTAGGGCTGCTGCAGGACGGGCTGGACATTTACGAAAAAGGCGGCAAATACCTGAAACGCATTTCCAACGAAGAAAAGCCGGGCACCTTTCCCGCCAACAACCTGCACGCCATTTGCCGGGAAGATTACGAAACGCTCTGGTTCCACTTCGTGAAAGGCAGCATCGGCCTGTTCGACATCAAAACCGAAAAGTTCCGCGACCTCACGCCAAAGGTGCAGGCGCTGGGCCTGCCGCCGCAGGACGATATCTATCCGTTCGTGAACAAGCGGCCCAACGGCGAAACCTATTTCAACTACGGCGAATACCTGCTGAAGTTCAGCGTTTCCGATAAAGGGCTGTCCGCCGACATCGTGCACCGCTTCGCGAACGAGCAGCTGACCTGCTTCTTCGAGGACTTCTGGGGCAACCAGTACATAGGCACCAAAGCGCACCTCTACTGCCGTAAAGCGGCCGAAAGCAAATGGGTGCAGATCGAGCTGGGCATGACCGACACCGAGATCAAATCCATCAACAAGAACGCCCACAAACAGCTGCTTGTAGCCACCAATAAAGGGCTGCTGGTGCTCGACGAGGAATACCGCAAGCTAAAGCACTATAACAGCTACGACTATACGGGAATGGTGAGCGATTACGTGTACGCCGTTCTGCTGGACGATAAGGACGGCATCTGGATCAGCCACAACAAGGGCATCACGCAG
>CBINIO010000663.1:0-2441 GCA_966250725.1 uncultured Chitinophaga sp. | reverse complement strand
GGTCCTTGCGCAATCGCTGCAATTCCCCGAATATATTCAGCGAGATCAGGTCCAGCTGCGGCACTTTCCAGCGAAGATTGTAAATATTGCGCCGGTTGAAATTGATGAGCGTGGTGGTAACGGGATGATCGGGATCGCGCGTATGGATCATGTCCAGCAGGCGGTTATATGCTTTGTAAAACGGACGGAAGCGGGGCCTGTAGGGGAAGTCCACTTCGTTGCCCAGGCACCACATCAGCAGGGCGGGATGATCTTTATAACGTTCTACAACCTGCTCATAAGCAAGGCACAGGGCGGATACGGCGGCGGTATCCCGGTAAAAGTCAAGAGAGCCGCTGACCGGGATCGATAATCCCGGGATGACGGCTATGCCCGCTGCCTGCGCTTCATCCAGCAATGCGCCGAGCCGCACGGTATCCCAGGTGCGGATGGTGTTGCCGCCGGCTTCTTTTAATGCCCGCAGCTGCCCGGTCCCTGCCGCGCCTTTGACGGTGAAGGGGCGGCCATCCCTGAAAATGGTATACCGGCCTCCCGACTGCCCGATATAGACCTTATGTGAAACGGAAGGAACGGGCGCATGCCGGCAGGCGGCCATGGCAGAGTATAACAGGACCAGAGTAATAAAAACCGGGTATCTGGGTGTATGGCGTGGGTATATCATGCGGGTCGCCTCGAATCGCATAAATATAACGGAAACTTTTTAAAAGCCCTTTCACCGCTTATTCGCTCCCAACGAAGAAGCGCGGTTGAAATCGGCGATATGGTATAAGGTTTGCTGCCGGTTAACTACCTTCAAAAACACTTCATCACTTCAAAAACTGTTGTTATGGAAAACCCGGATACCGGTCATACCCGCCGGTCTTTTATTGAAAACAGCCTGAAAGTAACGGTCGTTTCGGGTATCGCAGGCCTGGGCTTTTTCACAGGATGCAAAGAAGAGGAAAAGGAAGAAGAAATAAGCCCTCCGGAAGACCTGATGCGGGAACATGGTGTTTTGAACAGGGTGCTGCTCGTTTATGACCACTTCCTGGCAATGCTCGCCTCCAGCCAAACCATAGACCCGCAATTGATAACGGACGCAGCCATTGTCATCCGCACTTTTATAGAAGATTATCATGAAAAGCAGGAAGAAGACTTCCTGTTCCCCCGGTTTGAAAGATCAGGCAAACTTACCGGCCTTGTCCGGGTTTTAAGAACACAGCATCAGCAAGGCAGGATAATTACGGACCAGCTGCTGCATTTGGGAAAGCAGCCCCAGCTATCCGCAGATACGGACCGGTTAAAGCTCAATGAACTGCTGACCGCTTTCGTCCGTATGTACCGGCCGCACGAAGCAAGGGAGGATACGGTATTATTTCCCGCTTTGCGGGATATTATCAGCAAAAACGAATTTGACAGCCTGGGAGAAGATTTTGAAAAACGGGAGCACCGGCTTTTTGGAGAAGGAGGATTTGAGCTTTTTGTAAATAAAGTAACGGAGATAGAAAAGCGGCTGGGCATTTATGACCTGGCGCAGTTCACGCCTAAGACCGCGGGATAGCAGGTCTCATATTTAAACAACCGCATTATGAAGAATGAAAACCGGCCGGCGGGCATTTCGTATTTATTGATCCGGCTAATACCCGGTTTGGTATTCTTGTCAGAAGGGATACAGAAATTTATACTGCCCGAAGTAGTCGGCCCTGGCCGCTTTGCAAAGATCGGCTTTGCTCACCCGGAATTTTGGGCGTACTTCACCGCATGTTTTGAAATACTGTGCGGGCTGTTGCTGGTGGCGGGTTTTCTCACCAGGTGGGCGGCCATTCCTTTGCTAATCATCATGATTGTTGCCTTTGTTGCTACCAAAGTGCCGATACTGACGGAGAAAGGCTTCTGGACGATGGCCCATGCATACCGCACCGATTTTGCAATGACGATATTGTTGATCTTTCTGATTGTGAACGGTGGAGGGAGATTTTCTGTGGATGGTTGGGCGAGGGGGCGTGTACAAAAAATCCAGGGCCGGCCAGCGGCCGACAAGCGGCCGTGATGCCCATGCATATTTTCGCGTTGCCGCCATGTCGCAAACAGCAGCCTTATTGTCGTAATCGCACCGTGCCCCGCATACCGCGTCTCTTTACCTTTGGAGCATAAAACAAATCCAAAAACCATGAGAAAGATAATTGTGACCACGTTTCTGAGCATGGATGGTGTGCTGCAATCGCCCGGCGGTCCGCACGAAGATCCTTCGGGCGGGTTCAAATGGGGAGGCTGGACGTTCCTGTATGATGACGCGCTGCTGGAAGAAAAGCTGGCTGCGTTGATGGCCCGGCCTTTTGACCTGCTGCTCGGCAGGCGCACCTATGAAATATTCTCCGCCTACTGGCCATACCAGGGAGATCATCCTATCGCGGAAAAGTTTAACAGTATCCGGAAGTATGTAGTGGCGACTACCCCGGTCG
>CBINIO010000662.1:0-2450 GCA_966250725.1 uncultured Chitinophaga sp. | reverse complement strand
GTAGAAATTTCTTAATATCTGATAATCAGTATGTTAGAATATCGTAGATTCCTGAAATAAAATTGAAGGTAAGTTCGAAAAAATTTCTGTTAGAAAAATTGCTTTTTAAACCATAATTGATCGAAACCGGGTTAAAGCAGAACTTCAGGTTGGGTGGAAATTTAACAATAAACCCATTCGTCATATCAAAAGAAAAAACCACCTCCCGAAGAACCAATCCAAAGTCAACAACACCCGTCACCAAAGACCTCCCTAAAACGGATACCCGATCGCGATATTCAAGATCAAATTCTCCTTCCGCCAGCTTTTTTCCCCGAAATCGATCTGGTCAAACACCCAGCGCTCACCTTCGGGCAACCACGGCTTCCGCAAAGGGAACGAAATATCAAACCGCACCAGCAGGATGGACGCGTCTATCCGCAACCCGACCCCTGTACCCACCGCAATTTCTTTCATGAACCGGTCAAAGGCAAAAACCTTCTCCGGGTCGTTGGACTTGCCCAGCCAGATATTCCCCGCATCCACGAACGCCGCCAGCTCTATCAGCTTTTGCGGCTTGTAACGCAGCTCCGAATTGTATTCCAGCTTGATGTCGCCCGCCGCGTTGGCGAGCAGCAGGTTGGTGCCGGTCTGGTCCTCGTGGTACGAGCCTGGCCCCAGCGTGCGCGCCCTGAACGCCCGGATGCTGTTGCTGCCCCCGCTGAAGAACTGTTTCACGAACGGCAGCGTCACCGGCGTTAAAGGATTTTCCAGCGATTTGCCGTAAGCATAACCATATCCCATGAATAACCGGTTCACCCAGCGGAGATTATTGCTCAGCTTCCAGTAATGCCGCCCGTCGATGCTGCCGCGCAGGTATTGCGAAAAGTCCTGGTTGAACACGGTTTTGGTGCCGTCCGGCTGCTTTTTCGCGAACAGACCCGCCAGGTTGCCGGCAATATCGCCGTTAAAACTGGCGTAAAAACTATGGTACCGGCTGGGCGACTGGTTATTGAACGTCAGCGTATAGTTACTGCCTAAAATGAACTGTTTGGACACGGACTGCCGGAGCGCCGGGTCCTGCGCCAGCTGCTGCTTGAACTCTTCGGACTCGTTCCCCGGCAGGGCATAGGTGATAGCCACCGGGTACAGCATATGGTCGAGGAACTTCGTCTGTTTCCAGATATACCCGTATTGCAGCGTGACCGCATTGAGGTTGTACATGGCCGGCCTGTTCAGCAGCTCGTAACCGATGCTGAACCGCGTTCTGGGCACGTACGGCGTACGTGGGTTGAAATAGATGACGGGCGTATAAAACCGAGGGATGGTAAGCGCCACCTCGGCATTAAAGCTGTACGCGTTGGTGGAGAGGTTGGTGGTCTTGCCGCCTACCTGCGTCTCAAACCCGCCGCCAAGGTTGATCTCCAGCACATTGGCCTTCCGCTGGAAATTGCGGTTGCGCGCCGATATCTTCACCTGGCTGCCTACAAAACCGCTGCTTTTGGAAGTGCCGGACACCTCGAACTGCAGCGACCGCTTGGGATACGGCGTCAGATAAAAACGCGCCGCCAGCAGCGAGCTGTCCCTGATCGGCCTGAAGCTGCCCCGCACGAACTTGAACGTGCCGAGGTTCACCAGCCGCTGCAGCGTGATGTTATGCGAGCTGAGCCGGTAAATGCTGTCTCTTTGCAAAAACACCGACCGGTCGAACACGATGGGTTTGAACAGGCTGTCCGGGTCGATGATGGTGAAGTTCTGGTATTTGCGGCCGGGCATGGCTTTCAGCACGCTGTCGCGGGTGAGGTCGTAGTTAGGGTACACTTCCACGCTCTGCATCCAGTATTGGCGGAGGGCGGTGGCCGGAGCGGTTTTTTTTAGCTTGACGTACAGGTCTACCTGCCCTTTGAGTGTACTGTCCACCTGTATGAGCATGTAATCCGGCGTGAAATAATAAAAACCTTCTTCTTTCAGATGGGCGTGTATGCGTTCCCGTTCGGCCTTGATCATGTCGAGGCTGTAGTTGTCGTCAGGCTTGAGCAGGGTGTGTTTGGCGTTAAGCATGATCTCCCGGCTGAGCACGCCGGTGTCGGTATCAAAACGAACACGGTGAATGGTGTACCGCTGCCCGGGTTCGGCGGTATACAGCACGCTGGCCTTTTTGCGGCCTTTGTTTTTTACCTCGCTTTCCATTTCGCTCTGGAAGTAGCCGTTGTCTTCAAGATAGCTGTTGAGCACGCGTTGGGTGCGGCGCGGCCTTACCTGGCTGAGCAGCACGGGCGCTTCGCCCCATTTATTGCGCAGCAGGTGGTTCAGCCCTTTGCCCTTCGGCTCGTTGCCGAGGTTGTACAGCCACAGCTTGATGGGCATGCCGAGGAACCTGCGGTTGGCGGAGGGGCGCACACGGTCGTCCATGCCGGATTTGAGGGTGCTCCAGTCTTTCGGTTTTTTCTTTTCCGTCCATTTGATTTCAT
>CBINIO010000661.1:0-2454 GCA_966250725.1 uncultured Chitinophaga sp. | reverse complement strand
CCGAAAGGTGTTAACACCTCCGAATTTTCAAATTTATCTGTTTGAGGGTGATGTCAGAAGGTGTTAACACCTTCAAAAGTTAGCAACACTTGATTTTAATAGCCCCGTCCGAAAGGTGTTAACACCCTTCCAAAAAAAACCGCCGGAAAACCGGCGGCCTAAAAAAACAATTATCAAAACAATCACTTAAATATCTCGAACACGATCCAACTGCATACGTACGCGATCGCCGTCATGTATGCGAACTGTATGAGCGGGTACTTCCAGCTCTTCGTCTCCCGCTTCACGATCGCCAGCGTGCTCATACACTGCATCGCGAACGCGTAAAATATCATCAGCGACAACCCCGTTGCCAGCGTATACACCGGCGTACCGTCCACCCGCGTGGCGGAGGCCATCTTTTCACGCAGCGTCGCATCGGTCTCGTCCGCCTCGCCCACGCTGTAAAGCGTCGCCATCGTACCCACGAACACCTCGCGGGCCGCGAAGGACGTGATCAGCGCAATACCGATCTTCCAGTCGAAACCCAGCGGCCTTACCGCGGGCTCTATGGCATGACCGAGTATGCCGGCGTAGGAATGGGCCAGCTTTTCAGACTGGAACTGGTGGTCGATATCGGCCAGCTGCGCGCTGTCGGTGGTTTGCGACTGCAGCAGCTCGTATTTCGCGTGCACTTCCTGCATCGGTTCGGACGGGCCGTAGGAAGCCAGGAACCAGAGAATGACGGAGATCACCATGATCACCTTCCCCGCGTCCATCACGAATATCTTCGCTTTTTCCACCATCGTGGTGCCTACGTTTTTCCAGCGCGGCGCGCGGTACACGGGCAGCTCCATGATAAAATAGCTTTTCTCCCTGATCTTCACGAACAGCTTCATCACCGCCGCCACGAGGATGGCCATAAAGAACCCGAGCAGGTAAAGCCCCATCATCACCAGCCCCGGCAGGCTCAAAAAGCCCAGCACCGGCGTGTCCGGTATCACCAGGGCGATCATGATGGTGTAGATCGGCAAACGGGCGGAACAGCTCATCAGCGGCGTGATCATGATGGTGATCAGCCTTTCCTTGCGGTTCTCGATATTCCTCGCGGCCATGATGGCCGGTACCGCGCAGGCCACGCCGCTGATCAGCGGCATCACGGATTTCCCGTTAAGCCCTACCTGGCGCATAAGCCGGTCGGTCAAAAAGCTGATGCGGGCCATGTAGCCTGTGTCTTCCAGCAAGGTGATAAGCCCGAACAGGATCATGATCTGCGGGATAAATACGGCAATGCCGCCCAAACCGGCGACGATGCCGTTTATCAGCAGGTCGCTGAAATTATTGTCGGGCAGTACGCCTGACATCCAGCCGCTGAGCGCGCCAAAACCTGCCTCGATGAGGTCCATCGGGTAGCTGGCGATCCAGAAAATGCTCTGGAACAGCAGGAACAGCACCGCGAGCAGAATGGCGTAGCCCCAGAAGCGGTGCAGCAGCAGGTTGTCTATCCGCTCGGTCTGCAATTGCTGCTGCAGCGGGTCGGTTTCCACCACCGTGCCGTTCATGATATGTTTGATGCGGGCGTAACGCTGCATGATCTCGTCCGCCTGCACTTTGGTCTTGTTGAACTGCCGCTGGTGCTGCAGGTTGCGGATGGACTGCTGGCGGGCTTTGCCGAGGAAGTCGAGCTCTTCGTAATTCACGGCCACATGCAGGGAAGCATAATCGCTCAGCCCGGGAATTTCCTGCTTCACGCCGTCTATCACGCCGGGCGCCAGCTGGTGGTTGTCGATAAAGTCCCTGGCGGGCGCGCCGAACTTCTCCTGCGCGATCAGCTCTATATTTTTTTTGAGGGCGGGAAGACCTTTGTTCTTTCTCGGGTTGATGGCTACCACGGGCACGCCCAGCTCTCTTTCCAGGCCGGCCAGGTCTATTTCGATGCCTTTTTTCTTGGCGAGGTCCATCATGGTAAGACCGATGATGACGGGCAGCTTCAGGTCGATGATCTGCGAGCAGAAAAGCAGGTTGCGTTTCAGGTTGGAAGCGTCGGCGATGATAAGGATCATATCCGGGCGGTCCGCGCCGGCGGGGTTCAGCAGCACGTCGTAGGTCACGAACTCGTCCGCGCTTTTAGGGTACAGGCTGTAGGTACCGGGCAGGTCGATAATGTTGGCGTTCAGCTGGGGATTGATCCTGGCGATACCGGTCTTTTTGTCGACCGTTACCCCCGGGAAGTTGCTCACCTTCTGGTTTAGTCCTGTCAGCGCGTTGAATAGAGAGCTTTTACCACTGTTCGGGTTACCGACCAGCGCAATATTTATGGGTACCTTCATCCTTATCTGATCCTTCAATTTTTGAATATGCAAAACTAGCAATTAAATACCGTGGGGAATGATCGGATCGGGAAAAATGGAGGAACGGCGGAACGGGAGCTTTTTTTCAGCAAAAAACCGCGGTAAACACCGCGGTTTTATCAGA
>CBINIO010000660.1:0-2456 GCA_966250725.1 uncultured Chitinophaga sp. | reverse complement strand
GTTTGCATTGGTGCTGGCAATTGGGGTGGTAGTGGATGACGCCATTGTGGTGGTGGAAGCGGTGCACTCGAAAATGGAACGAACGAACCTGCCTGCAAAGGCAGCCACCATACAGTCAATGAGCGAGATCTCGGGCGCCATCATCTCCATTACGCTGGTAATGGCCGCCGTGTTCATCCCCGTTGGCTTTATGCAGGGCCCTGCCGGGGTGTTCTACAGGCAGTTCGCCTTCACGCTGGCCATTGCCATCATGATCTCGGCGGTGAATGCATTGACCCTGAGCCCCGCGCTGTGCGCCTTGTTCCTGAAACCAGAAGAGGGCGAGCATGGCGCGAAAACGGGATTTGGCAGCCGCTTCTTTAATGCCTTCAACGCCGGTTTCCGTTCTATGACGAACCGGTACGTCAGGGGCCTTAACTTCCTGATCCGCCGTAAGGCGATCGCCATCGGTTTGCTGGTGGTGGTGACGATCGGTGCTTTTATACTGGCCAGGACAACGCCTACCGGGTTTATCCCCACGGAAGACCAGGGCTTTGTATTGTACGCGCTGAACACGCCTCCCGGCAGCTCGCTCGACAGAACGCACAAGTCTACCAAAAAAATAGACGAAATGCTTCGCCAGTTCCCTTCAGTGAAACATACCTGGACAGTGGACGGTTTTAACTTCATCAGCAATGCCGCCGCATCTCCTTATGCCGCAGGGTTCATACGTCTGAAAGACAAGGGCGAGCGGGGAGAAGTGGAGAACATCGACCAGATCACCGGGATGATGTACGGGCCGGCAAGCCAGCTGAAAGACGCCAGTGCTTTCTTCTTTAACTTCCCCACGGTGCAGGGCTTTGGTAACGTGAGCGGTTTTGAGTTCATGTTACAGGACAGGCAGGGGCGCCCGCTGGACCAGCTGGGCAATAACGCCTGGGCTTTTATCGGTGCTTTGATGCAGCGGGAAGAGATTGGCGCGGCTTTCACCACGTTCTCCGCCAACAACCCACAATACAAAGTGGAAGTGGATAACTTCAAGGCCAAACAATTAGGCGTTTCCGTTAGCGACCTGATGCAGACCTTGCAGATATATTACGGCAGCAGTTATGTTTCGGATTTTAACCGTTTTGGAAAGTACTATCGTGTGGTGGCGCAGGCCGACGTGCCTTATCGTACCGACGTTCACTCGCTGGACGGCATTTACGTGAAGAATAACCAGGGCGAAATGGTGCCGGTGAAATCGATGGTGTCGCTCAAACGCGTATACGGTCCTGAAACGGTGACCCGCAACAACATGTTCAATGCCGTTACCATCAACGGTACGCCCAAGCCGGGTTACAGTACGGGCGATGCCATCAGGGCCATCGAGGAGACCGCAAAAACGGCGTTGCCCAATGGGTATGGCTACGAATGGACCGGCGCGACCCGCGAAGAGATCAGCGCCGGCGACCAGCAGATCTACATCTTCCTGCTCAGCATCCTGTTCGTATACTTCCTGCTGGCGGCCCAGTACGAAAGTTATGTATTGCCGCTCGCGGTTATCCTGACCATCCCGACAGGTATCCTGGGTGTATTTGCCTTCATCGGCTTTGCCGGCTTGGATAATAACATCTATGTACAGATCGGTATGATCATGCTGATAGGCCTGCTTGCGAAGAACGCCATCCTGATCGTGGAATTTGCCGTACAGCGGCGTCGCAACGGCATGGGCCTGCTCGAATCGGCGCTGGCCGGGGCCAGGGCCAGGCTGCGCCCCATCCTGATGACTTCGTTCGCCTTTATCGTAGGCCTGATACCCCTGGTATTCGTGCAGAAAGGTTCCGCGGTAGGCAACCATTCCATTGGTTACAGCGCTATCGGCGGCATGCTGACCGGTGTAATACTGGGCGTATTTATCATTCCCGTGCTGTATGTAATATTCCAGTTCCTGCAGGAAAAAATAACCGGCCGCCCGGGTTTGAGGGTCTATGAAGAAGAGATGGCGGGAGAGCTGGAAGAAGCAACCGTATAAAGTAAAATCAAGCAAATGACAAGAGTTTCTCAATATATCACAGTAATACTGGCCGCGGCTTCACTGGCCGCGTGCAAGGTTGGAAAAGACTTCCAGCGGCCGGAAGTGCCGCTGCCGGCGCAGTTCGGCAGCACCACGCCGACCACGGACAGCTCCATCGCCAACGCGCAATGGCGGCAGTTCTTCCCCGACCCGGCGCTGCAGCACCTGATCACCGAAGCGTTGAAGAACAACTTCGACCTGCAGGTGGCGCTTAAACGCATCGACGCGGCGTCCAGCTACGTAAAACAGGCCAAGGCGCAGCTGTTGCCTTCCGTGACGGCCAACGCCACCGGCAATACCACCATTCCCTCAAAGAATAGTCTCAACGGCCTCAGCCTGAACGAATTTTTAAAGACCAACCACATCGAGGACTTTACCCTCGGTGTGGGCATCAGCTGGGAGATCGATATATGGGGCAAGA
>CBINIO010000659.1:0-2460 GCA_966250725.1 uncultured Chitinophaga sp. | reverse complement strand
GGATAGTCGCCGGCTTTGGAAGGCGCGGTGAATTTCAGGCTCACGGTCTCGCCGGGGTTTACCAGCTTCGTGGCCCACAATACTTCCGGCACTTTAGGCACATATTGCATTTTGGAAGCCTGCGGGTCGCGCACCATCGCATCGGCGGCGGCGCCTACTTTCGGCAAAGTGCCGGGTTTGATGATGAGCAGGTTGTGCTGCATGCCGTCCGGGTTTTCGAGACGGATGGTCACTTTCTGACCGGCTTTTACCGTGATGCGTTTTTTATCGTACTGCATGATGTCTTTCACCACTTTCAGATCTATCACGATGCCGGGCGCTTCGGTTTTCGCGGCTACCGCGGCCTTTTTCACCGGTTTGTCCAATTGCAGCTTCGTATTCTGCAAATGCCCGCTGAAATTGAAGCGGCCTGTATAACCGGCTACTTTCTGATCGGGCAACTGCTCTTCACCCGCGCGCAGCACCACGGCGGCCGGTGTGCTGAAAAGCCCGGGGGCTTTGCCTTTCGCGGCTTCTTTACCGTCTATCAGTATACGCATATCGCCGGTGTTGAGCAGCTTTGCCTCGATGTCCATTTTTTCGGGCAGCGGTTCCGTGGTAGCGGCTTCGTATGATTTGCCCTGCTGGTTAACCGTCATCACCAGTTTGCCGTCGCGGATAAACAGGCCGTAGCCGTTCCGCGCGTTGCCCTGCGCCACGATGAGCCCTTCCAGCGCACGTTCCCTGCGTTTGCCCACGCTTGCCCTGATGCTGATCTCCTTGCCGGCGATATCCGGGGAATGCTGCATGATGGCGCGCGGATCGAAGCTGTACACCGACCGTTCCAGGCTTTTGACCACGTTCTTCGCAAAAGTATTCGGCCTGCCCGCGGCGGCGGCCGCCAGGAAACCGTCTTCATGCACAACGGCGGCGGCGAACAGCGCGCGGCTCAGCCAGGGATCTTTTGCGTTCTGCGCATTCAGCGCCGCCCTGTAAAGCGACGCGCCGGCCTGCCTGGAAGCGGGATATTCGGCCAGGCTTTTTATTGCCGCCAGGCGCACATGCAGGCTGCGGTCGCTGAGCATATTGTGCTGCAAAATGGCGTTCAGCCCTTTCTTTTCTTCCGCCAAAACTTCCACCGCCGCCTTGCGTACGCCTGCGGCCGGGTGTTTCAGCGCGCGCGTCATCACCGCCAGCGAAGCGGCGTCGTATGCGCCAAGGCCCTGCAAGGTCCACAAAGCATGCACGGCCGGGCTGTTCAGCCCGATCTCGTCCACCTTCACATCCTCTACGATCTTGTACAGCGCGGGAATGGCTTCCTTGTGCTGCCCTTCCACCAGCAGGCGCTGCGCGGTCATGCGCCAGAACATATTGTCGTTCTTCAACGCCGCCACCAGCCCCGGCACATCACCGGCGTCCAGCTGCATGCGGTGGTAGGGTTTTGCTTTTTTATACACGATGCGGTAAATGCGGCCATGCGCCGCGTCGCGGAGATCGCTTTCAACGGCAGTGCCCTTGCCGTGCGGCTGCTCGGTAAAGGGCAGCACCATTTCGCGGGGCGCCTGCTCTTTGACGAACACGTTGTGCTGGATGATGAAATTGTACCAGTCGGATACCCATACCGCGCCGTCGGGGCCGGTTTGCGTTTGCACGGGGCCAAACCATTCATCGGAGCTGGCCACCAGGTTCCAGCCGTCCTTTTCCCTGAAACCCGCGCCGTCAGGCTCTATCACCGCTTCATGCACCAGGCGCACGGTAGGTTCGTTCACAAACGCCACACGGTTCCAGTAACTTTTCGGGAAGCTGCGCGCGGTATAAAAATGATGTCCCGTAGCGGAGGTAAAACCACCCATTACGTCCACCTGGCGCAGGTTGGGCGTCATGGCGTGCACGTCGTAATGACCGTCGATCTTCTGCACCGCGTCCAGCGGCTGCGCGCCGTCAAGACTGCGCTGCATGAAGCTGGCGGGCATGGAATAATACGCGCTGTGGGTATTGTTGGCGGTGGAAATAAATACATGATTGTCCTCCGTGAAACCCAGGCCCCAGGTGTTGTTGGAGGTTTTGGCGAGGAAGTTGAAATCGTCGCCGTTGGGCTTGAAGCTGTACACGCCCATCGGGAAACGCAGCGGTTTGCCGTTGATCACTCCGTCGAAGCCGGAGAAACCGACCACGCCCCATATCTTGTTATTAAAACCGTACGTGAGGTTGGAAGGACCGGCATGCGTGTCCTGCTTGCCCCAGCCGGTGTACAGCACTTTGCGCACGTCCGCGCGGTCGTCGCCGTCGGTATCTTTCAGGAAAAGGAAATCCGGCGCCATGGACACGATGATGCCGCCGTTAGCCATTACTATGCTGGTGGGGATGTTGAGGCTGTCCGCGAAGATGGTGAACTTGTCCGCTTTGCCGTCGCCGTCCGTGTCTTCGCAGATCTTGATGCGGTCGTTGGCGGCGCTGTCGATTTCGGTGAAAGCGTTGGGA
>CBINIO010000658.1:0-2464 GCA_966250725.1 uncultured Chitinophaga sp. | reverse complement strand
TTGATCAGCGGCAGGTTGTGGTAGGCGGACTGCATCGTCCAGATCTTGTAGCGGTCGGGGCTGAAGGTCTGGCGAACATAGGTGCCTACGCCCGCGTCCACGAGACAGGGCATGCCGTTGTAATAAAGAATGAACGTGCCCACGTCGTTGTGGTTATGCGATTCGGCGTTGTGGCCGCCTTTGCCGGCAAAATAAAAACCTTTCTGGCTGCCGGGATATTCCCGCGCGATGGCTACCTCGGTGTCGGGATACCATGCATGGTCGATCAGCGGCTCTTTCGCAGGACTGGCCATTACCTCGTCCAGAATGGTGAGATCGGTGATCACGGCTTCGATGGTGCCGGAGGGCACATGTTCGTTCATTTTGTCCTTATGCGCGTAGAAGGAAGCGAAACCCGTCATTTCCGGGCTGTTGATCGCTTTGCCGAAGCGGTACACCATGCCTTCGTTGATGCCGCCTTTCGCGCTGGCGTCAGCGAAGTTCACGAAATACGGCTCGTTGATATAAACGTTGGCAATGTACTGCCCCATGTTTTTGATGAGCGGCTGTGAAAACACGTTGACCTTCCCGCCGGTGGCGCGGTGCAGCAGCTCGAGGCATTCGAAATATTTGCCGCCGGCGTGGCTCCAGTAGGAGGGGCCTTCGTCGCAGGCGCCGTCGGGCTTGTACCAGTCGGTGAACCGGTCGATGGAGCGCATGGCCTTGTAAATGTACTTGGTGCGGAGCGCCTGGTCGTCTTCTATCAGCAGGATGCATTGCATCACGTTGTAGTTCACCCAGGGGTTCCAGTTGTTCTGCGGGCGGTCGCTGAAGCCCATCCACCAGAAATCGTTCCGGGTGTAATAAGGCTCCAGGATGCGGTTGCGGACTTCGAGCCGCATGCGTGCCGCGATGAGCGGGTTCACTTCATCCAGCTTTTCGTGGAAAAAATAATGCACCCACGACATCAGCGCGCCGGCATCGCCGGAGCCCAGGTCTATCACCGGCCTGGTGATATCCGGCAGCAGCTCTTTGTTGCGGGTAACGGGAAGATGCGCGCTCAGCACCCAGGTGCTCTGCTCGCAAACGGCCCAGATGCCGTTGATCAGCTGGTCGATGAACCGGCCTTTGCCCTCGGTGAGCTCGGCCAGGGCAAGCGCCTCCAACGCGCCTTTGCGGCGGCTGTTGGGGGTTTGCATGATGTTGCGGTCGCCCGTGCGGGTAAATTCCATAAAGTCGGTGGCTTTCACCACGCCCCAGTCGAAGTCCAGCGCTTTTTCGCCGGCTTTGATCAGCTCCCCGCGGATGGACGCCGGCAGGCCGTTCCAGAATGCGCGGTCGGCGTAAGAAGGTAAGGTCACCCATTCCTGGCCTTTGGCAAGCATGCCGGCCAGCTGGGCTTCAGAGTAGCTGCGCGTGAGCAGTTTTGAATGTGGCTGCGGTTCCTGCGCATAGGTAAATGCTGGCAGCAGGAGTGCCAGAAAGACAAGTATTCGCTTCATCACGTGGTAATTTGTTTGACAAACAAAATACCACCAAATTGGCGAAGATCAAATAGTACGGATTATCTTTCTTTCAGCTTGTTGAGATTGATCTTGAAGGTCTGCCCCACCGGAAGGCTCTCGTCCAGCACCACCACATGTCTCGGCCCCCATTCCTCCACTTTGTCCGCCGCTATGATATATGATTTGTGGATGCGCACGAAATGGCATTCGGGCAGCAGCTTTTCCATTTCGGCGGTGGTGGCGTTCACGATCAGGCATTTGTTTTCGAGGTATACCTTCACGTAATTGCCCATGCTTTGCACGTAATAGATGTCCATCGGGTCCACGGTGGTTTGGGTGCTGCCGGTTTTAAGCACCAGCGGCTCCACGGGCGGGGCGCTCACGGGGGCTTCCTGCTGGAGTATCTTGTTCACGGCCTTGAGAAAACGCGGGAAGCTGATGGGCTTGAGGATATAATCCACCACGTCGTACTCGTAGCTTTCCAGCGCAAATTCGCTGTAGGCGCTGGTGAGGATGATTTTGGGGTGATTGTTGTTGAGGGTTTTGAGAAGGTCCAGCCCGCTCAGCTCCGGCATATTGATGTCGAGGAAAACGACGTCCACTTTCTCGCGGTGGAGGAAGTTGGCGGTTTCCATTGCATTGTAGCAATGCCCTACCACCTGCAGGGCCTGTACTTTTTCGATATGTGCTTCCAGCACGTAGTGGGCCCCGGGTTCGTCATCTACGATCAGGCAACGGAGTGTTTGCATGGCGGTCCAGTGTTAAGATGAGTTCTGTATAATAAATATTGTTCTCTTCGTGCGTATCGAGGTGGTGCCGTTTGGAATAGGCCAGCGCCAGGCGCTGTTTTACGTTGTTGAGCCCCACGCCCGTCGAAGATACGGATTGTTTGTTGTCCGGCACGGTGTTGCGGATCCTCATCATCAGCGTTTCCCCTTTGATCTCCAGCTCCACTTTGATATAGCTGGCGCTCATGCTGG
>CBINIO010000657.1:0-2476 GCA_966250725.1 uncultured Chitinophaga sp. | reverse complement strand
TGAAATTAACGCAAAAAACAATGCCAGTTTTGCGTTTATGTGCGTTTTTGTGTGAAAAGCAGAATAAAAACGCAAACCTGCATGAAGGCAAAGTTAAGAGAAGGTTATCTTATTTTAAAACCGATACAAAAATCAATATTTTGTTTGTTTTTCATCAATTTTAAGAGAAAATAACAGATTTATTGAAATATTTTCAACAAATTGCGAATTACATTCATGTGTTTATTTGCCATTTTTTCTTTTAAAAAAATGCAGATTTATTTTTTATTTGCGTTTTTATGCTGTTATATTTGTTCTGATAGTCGATCAAAAACGCAAATTTGAAAAGATAATACATTCCATGAGACGATTTTTATCAACCAGACCAGTTTCCACGCACCGCCATCCGGCCATTTTCCGATCGTAAACAGCCATCATTTCAGACAATTAAACTAACCGGGAATATGCAAAAAAGATTTCTTGTATCTATGACAGCTTCTGCCATGAGGCTGTGTGTTATCACAGGCGCCGTTTGCCTGCTGGCAGGCAGCGACATGCGCTCGGCGGCGGCCCCCGTTCCGGCCGAACCGCCCATCCGCGTTACGGCGGACATTACCGTACACGGACAGGTGACCGACAGCGAAACCGGCACCCCGCTGCCGGGCGCGCAGGTCCGTCTTAAAGACAGCAATACCGGCACAGCCTCCGACGGCGAAGGGCGTTTCACGCTCACCGTGCCCGACAATGCCGGCACGCTCATCGTCAGCTTTATGGGATATACCACCCGGGAAGTGACCATCGCCGGGCGCACCACCATCAACATACAGCTAAAACCCGACGCACAAACGCTGCAGGACGTGGTGGTAGTGGGCTACGGCACCCAATCCAAAACAAAGGTGACCGGCTCCGTGGCGCAGGTGGGAGAGGAAGTATTTAAAAACCGCCCCATCGTCAACATCGCGCAGGGCCTGCAGGGCGCCATCCCTAACCTGAACATCACTTTTGGCGACGGCCAGCTCAACCGCGGCGGCTCGTTCAACATCCGCGGCTTTACTTCCATCAACGGCGGCGCGCCGCTCATATTGGTAGACGGCACGCCGGGCAACATCAATCTCATCAACCCGGAAGACGTGGAAAGCGTGACCGTGCTGAAAGATGCGGCCTCCTCCGCCATATACGGCGCCCGCGCGGCTTTCGGCGTGATACTGGTGACCACCAAAAGAGGGAAGGAAGGCAAACCGCTGGTGCGTTATACGAATAACTTCGGCTTTGGCAAACCCATAGGCATCCCCAGCGTGATCGACGATCCGCTGGAAGCCGCCAGGGTGCAGAACGAAGCCTACCGCGGCTATGCCGGTACCGACGCGCCGGGCATGAACGCCATCATCGAATACCTGGAACAACGCAAGGCCGATCCTTCGCTGCCCGAGCTGGGCGTGGACGCGAGCGGCAACTTTATCCGCGGGGCGAACACGGACTGGTACGACGAGTTCTATAACGACAAAGCGCCGTTCTCCAAAAACTATATCAGCATTTCCAATTCAAAGAACAATACGTCCTATTATCTCTCGCTGGGTTATGAAAAACAGAAAGGTATTTTTGCCCATGCCACCGATACCTACGAACGCATCAGCTCCCGCCTGAAAGTGGATACCCGCGTATGGGAATGGCTGCAGGTGTTCGACAACATAGAATTTAACCAGGGACTGTACGACGCGCCGAACAAATTCGTGTCTGACGGCGGTTATAACGTATACCGTTACCTGTCGCTATACGCCAATCCCTACGAAGCCATCAGGACGGCCAACGGCAACTACACCATCGCCGGTGCTTCCGTGTTCGGACAGATGAACGATGCCGGCCGTACGAAGAATAAAGACCAGGTCTTCAAAAACACGGTAGGATTCCGTACCAATTTCTTTAACAACCGCCTGCGGCTGAACGGCGACTACACTTATTTCCTCACGCAGACCCGCGACGATATACAATACTTCCGGCTGAAGTACGAGAACAAGCCCAACAGCGTTGTGAATTTCACCAACCCGGATTATTATTCCTCCGGCGCCGCGGACAGGGCGCATCACATCATCAACCTGTATGCGGAATACGAAGAACGGTTCGGCAAGCATCACTTCAAGGGCCTCGCAGGGTTTAACCGCGAGCTGAACCAGCTCAGCTCCTTTAGTGCCCGGAGAGATGAGAATATTACTTCCAGCCTCGGCTCCATCAATCTCACCAACGGCATCACCACACTGGATGCGGATAAGTCGGAATGGGCGCTGCAAGGCATTTTCGGCCGCCTGAACTATGATTACGACAACAAATACCTGCTGGAATTTAACGGCCGCTACGATGGTACTTCCCTTTTCGCGAAGCAGGACAGCTTTGGATTTTTTCCTTCCGTTTCCGAAGGATGGGTCGTATCCAACGTGCCTTTCTTCGAGACGTTAAAAAATACGATCGGCAGCTTCAAGCTGAGAGCTTCCTATGGTTCACT
>CBINIO010000656.1:0-2480 GCA_966250725.1 uncultured Chitinophaga sp. | reverse complement strand
CAAAGTGCTGCAAGCCGCCGGATTGGACGCGGTAGTGGGCGGCAATATGCTGCTCGGCAACCACTTCTCCGGCGACGCGCTCATCCGCTTCGCCATGGAAGGCGAACGCCTCGCCTGCGGCACCCCGCATGCGGACAACGTGGCTCCCGCCATCCTCGGCGGCTTTACGCTCGTGCGCAGCTACCAGCCGCTGGACGTGATCAAGCTGCATACGCCGCAGGACCTGTGGGTGACCGTGATCCACCCGCAGATAGAAGTAAAAACGGCGGACGCGAGGGGCATTCTCAAACAACAGGTGCTGCTCAAAGACGCCATCCGCCAATGGGGCAACGTGGGCGCGCTCGTGGCCGGGCTGTACACCGAAGATTACCCGCTCATCAGCCGCGCGCTGGAAGACGTGATCGTGGAACCCATCCGTTCCATCCTCATCCCCGCCTTTCACGACCTGAAGATCCGCTGCAGGGAAGCAGGCGCGCTGGGCGGCGGCATTTCCGGCAGCGGCCCGTCCGTATTCATGCTCAGCAAAGGAGAAAACAACGCACGCGCCGTGGCCGCCATGATGGAGAACATCTACGCGCCGCTGGGCGTGGATTATAAAATTTACGTTTCCCGCATCGGCAACGCAGGCGTAAAAGCCATAAACATTTAACCTATGCAATATTTCAGCTTACAGAACCATCAGCACCGGGCCTCCTTCAAAGAAGCCGTGATACAGGGCCTGGCGCCGGACAAAGGACTGTACTTCCCTTCGGAGATACCGAAGCTGGACAAGGATTTTATCGAGCGGCTGGACGAATACGACCCGCAATACATCGCCCGCAAAGTGATACAGCCCTTCGTGGGCGCGGACATTCCCGTGCAGTACCTCACGCAGATCATCCGCGAAACGCTCACCTTTCCTTTCCCGCTGCGCGAAGTGGAAGAAAACGTATATGCGCTGGAGTTATTCCACGGCCCTACCCTTGCGTTCAAGGACGTGGGCGCAAAGTTCATGGCCGGCTGTCTTGGTTATTTCCGGCGCTCTGCCGAACAGCCGGTAACCGTGCTGGTAGCCACTTCCGGCGATACGGGCGGCGCGGTGGCGCATGGATTTTACGACGTACCGGGCGTGGAAGTGGTGATCCTCTACCCTTCCGGCAAAGTGAGCGAGCTGCAGGAAAAACAGCTCACCACTCTGGGCCGCAACATCCGCGCGCTGGAGATCAAAGGCACCTTTGACGATTGCCAGCGGATGGTAAAGACCGCCTTCCTCGACAATGAGCTGCAGGCGCACCGCCCGCTTACTTCCGCCAATTCCATCAACGTGGCGCGCTGGCTGCCGCAGATGTTCTATTATTTCATGGCCTACCGCAAAACCAGGCAGTGGCGCCGCGAAACCGTGATATCCGTGCCCAGCGGCAACTTTGGCAACATCTGCTCGGGCATGATGGCCGCTGCCATGGGCCTGCCCATCCAGCATTTTATCGCGTCCACCAACGTGAACGATACCGTGCCGCGTTATCTCTCCAGCGGCAAATACGAGCCGAACCAGGCCGTGGCTACGCTTTCCAACGCCATGGACGTGGCGGACCCGAGCAATTTCGTGCGCATCCTGCAGCTGTTCGCGAAAAACGAAAGGGCGCTGAAATCCACGCTTTCCGCCTACCGCTTCACCGATGCGGAAACCGTGGCGGCGATGGAAAAAGTACACCGCGACAGTCAATACCTGATGGACCCGCACGGCGCGGTGGGTTATCTCGGGTTGAAAAAATACATGCAGCAGCATCCCAACGTCACCGGCGTTTTTCTTGAAACGGCCCATCCCGTGAAGTTCGCCAACGTGATGCCCAAAGGGCTGGAACAAGCCATCGCCGTGCCCGGGCGCGTGCAGCAGCTGAACGGCCACCGCAAGGAATCGGTGCTGATGGACGCGGATTACGAGGCCATGAAACGCTGGCTGATGCAATAAAAATTCCCTATGTTTGGGACCATGAAACGTTTTTTGATGTTATGCCTGCCGGTGTTTTTTGCGGCCTGCCAGCAACAGGGCACAAAGCAGGAAACACCGGTGGTAACGGATTCCCTCAGCGTGGCGATCGGCAATATGCGCAAAGACCTCCAGATCAGACCGGGCGATGCCGCCACGCGCATTTATCTCGCCAACGCGCTGATCGAACAGGGGAATTACGCCGCGGCAGACAGCCAGGCCGCCATCCTCGAAAAAGATCCCGCCACCCTTCCCAACGCTTATTACGTGTACGGCCTTTCCGCCCTCAACCGGGACGATACCGCCGCCGCCATACAACACCTGACCAAAGCCATCGCCATCCGGAAAGACAGCAGCGAGTACCAGGCCGTGATGCTCGCCGGCGACCTGCTCGTGGATACAAAAAAATAAGACGGTGCCCGTGAACTGTACACCCTCGCCGCATCCATCGATTCCCTGACCGCCGAGGCCAGCTATGCCATTGGCAAAACGTACGACCTGCAAGGAAAGGAAA
>CBINIO010000655.1:0-2484 GCA_966250725.1 uncultured Chitinophaga sp. | reverse complement strand
ATCACCGCGGAGCCGGAGAACATGGCGCCCAGCTTGTCGGGATGAAGCGCCACGGGCAGTTCTTCCCAATGCACGAGGTCGTTGCTCACGGCATGTCCCCACGACATGTTCTCCCATTCGCGTTCGAAGGGGTTGTGCTGGAAAAAAAGATGGTACTCGCCTTCGTAAAATAACAGGCCGTTGGGATCGTTGATCCAGCCGCGGCGCGCGGAGAAATGGTATTGCGGGCGTCTTTGCTCGCGGTACAGCGAATCCTGGCCGGCGATGCGGTCGCTTTGATAGATCAGCTGCAAACCTTCGCCGCCGTCTTCGCAGCGGATGCGGAGGGTTTTGCCCTGGTACGCGCTCATATCCGAAAACACCCAGTATTCGGGCGAAGCGCTCAGCCTGATCCTGAACTGCCGCGCTTCCGCGCCTTCCGCTTCGTAAGTCATCACGATCCTTTGCCGTGCCTGCGACACGGGGAGGTTCAGGTATTTTTTTGTAACGGTGATAGTGGTGTCCGCGGCGAAAGCGGCGCTGCACAAAAGGATGACGGGCGTAAACGCCAGGAATGATTTGATGTTCATACGCGGGTGGTGTGGGTAATGGGAAGACGTGGACTTTAAAGATATAAAAACCCGTTTAAAACAGGGAGAGCTGCGCATCGGGTTTCTCTTCCCCGAAATTGGACAAGGTAATGCCCATCAGCCGGATCTTTACGTCCACCGGGTCGGTTTTGAGCAATAGCTGGCGGGCGGTGGAAACGATGGTCTCCAGGTCGTTGATGCCATGCGGCAGCGACTGGTTGCGGGTGATCTGGCGGAAGTCGCTGTATTTGATCTTGAGCGTTACCGTTCTGCCTTTGAGCTGGTATTTCTGAAGGCGGTTCGCCACGGTCTGGCCTATCTTGTCCAGCTGTGGGTACATTTCTTCGAGGGTGGTAAGGTCATGGGGAAACGTGTCTTCCGCGCCCACGGACTTCGTTTCGCGGTGCGGCTGCACCGGGCGGTCGTCGTCGCCGCGCACGATGCGGAAGTAGAAACGTCCTGTTTTTCCAAAGTGCTGCACCAGGTCGTTTTCCGTGAGTTTTTTCAGGTCCGCGCCGGTATGCAGGTGCATGCGTTTCATCTTTTCCGCCGTTACCTTTCCCACGCCGAAAAATTTTTCCACGGGCAGGTTTTCCATAAAGGATTCCACCTGTGAGGGCGCGATAAATGTGAGCCCGTCCGGCTTTTGCATATCCGACGCGATCTTGGCCACGAATTTATTGATGGAAACGCCCGCCGATGCGGTGAGCTGCAGCTCGTCGCGGATGGCCTGCTTGATCTGCTGCGCGATGGCGATGGCGGAACCGATGCCGTGTTTGTCCTCCGTTACGTCGAGGTAAGCCTCGTCCAGCGAAAGCGGTTCGATAAGATCGGTATAACGGCGGAAAATTTCGCGCACGTGCTGGCTCACTTCCCGGTACACGGCAAAACGAGGGTATACGAAAATGATATGCGGGCAAAGCTGCAGCGCTCTTTTGGAAGGCATGGCGGAGCGTACGCCGTATTTGCGTGCCTCGTAGCTGGCCGTGGCCACCACGCCGCCGCGTCCTTCCGGCGAACCGCCCACCGCGATGGCCTTGCCGCGGTAGTCGGGATTGTCCCGCTGCTCTACCGATGCATAAAACGCATCCATGTCGATATGAATGATCTTGCGGACGGACATGCCTGCAATATACGTAACAATCAGAGCAGCGGGAACAACCGGCCTAGCGGTATTTCGGCATCACGAGCAGCTTCACGATGGTGTGCGCCGCGGCGGACAATACCAGCGCCACTACGAGTATGAGCCATTGTTTCACCGGCGTGTCGAACACGTCGGCGACGGGCGAAACGCCTTTGCCGGCGTACTGGGTCACGGCAACGAACAGCAGGATGGCGCAGATCCACAGGGTAATGTGCGACCAGAGGTATTTTTTCCGGCTGTAATCATACTTTCCAAAGGAGGTGAACAATAAAAGAACATGGGCTACAAAAAAGAGGGCAGCTCCGGTAACGAGCATCATGAGTGGAGTCATAGTGTATGGTATTATTTAAGGATATATTACAATATAATAAAATTATCGGCAGCTGCTGCGGTTTTGCATGGAAATATCGTAACTGGCTGATTGTGAACCGCTGAATGACATGCAACATTATGGCCTGTGTTTTGTTGAATGGTAATAAAATGTTCGCATATGAAATGGTTGAAACTTATACCGTTATGCCTCATCGTTTTTGCCAGCCTGCAGTGCTCCACCGCGCAGCAGACCGGGCAGTCGCCCAATACCCCCGAAAAAATAAAGCAGCTGATCGAAAGCAGGAATTACGTGTTCGAGGTGAGAACGGTGCTGCCCATGAGCGGGCGTACGCGCCAGGTGGCGGGTGACGGGTATGATCTTGCGGTGTCTCCCGATACGGTCAATTCTTACCTTCCATATTTTGGCCGTGCTTATTCCGCGCCCGTCAATCCTTCCGA
>CBINIO010000654.1:0-2486 GCA_966250725.1 uncultured Chitinophaga sp. | reverse complement strand
AGCTTTCATCGATACCCTTCACGGAGTAGATGCCCCAGTGGATAAAGATGCCGAGCTTGGCGTCCGCAAACCATTGCATTTTGCCCCGGATCTCATCCGGGTCCGTTTTCTGCTGCGCCTTCGCCGGCGTCAGCAAATGCAGTGCCATGGCGCCTGCCACTACAATTCTTCTCATCTGTTTCATTTTGTTGGACTGTTAAATACCGGCCATCGCTTATCATACAAAAAAGCCGGCGGGATGGGGGCATACGTTGGATCGAAAAAATAAAAGTAGGAAAATTCCCCGTAATTCTTTTACTGGTTTAAGTAGGCGCTGACGTGCAAAATCCCCCTATTTTTGACCAGTATTTTAAAATTTGACGATTTCGCCGGGATTGGGAAAAATTTATGTTTAATTTTAGCCCCCGATATTAATTCGAGCGAAATTTATAAACTAATATCAGCAAATGCAACCGACATTATTGATCCTGGCGGCCGGTATGGCCAGCCGGTACGGAAGTTTAAAGCAAATCCAGCAATTTGGCCCCAGCGGAGAAACGATTATCGACTATTCGATCTATGACGCTATCCGCGCGGGTTTTGGCAAGATCGTGTTTATCATCCGCGAAAATTTTGCCGAAGATTTTAAAGAGATCTTCGAGCCCAAGCTGAAAGGAAAAGTAGAGACGGCATATGTATTCCAGGAAATGGAAGCGTTCACCGACGGTTTCCAGATACCTGCCGACCGCACCAAGCCCTGGGGCACCGCGCATGCCGTGCTTTGCGCAAAAGGCGCCATCAACGAGCCTTTCGCGGTGATCAACGCGGACGATTTCTATGGCCGGGACGCATTTGAGAAAATGGCGGCTTTCCTGAAAAATGAATGCGCCGACGATAAATACAGCGTGGTAGGGTACGAGCTGGGCAAAACCGTGAGCGAGTACGGCTCCGTAAGCCGCGGCGTATGCGAGGTGAACGGCAGCGGCAACCTGGCGGGCATCACCGAACGCACCAAAATTTCGGTGGACAACGGGAAGATCGTGTACGAAGAAGGCGACAAACAGGTGGAGCTGGGCCCGAAAACGCCCGTGTCCATGAACTTCTGGGGCTTCGCGCCGTCCGTGTTCCCCGTGAGCGAAAAACTGTTCAGCCAGTTCCTCGAGCAAAACATCAGCAATCCTAAATCAGAATTTTTTATACCCATCGTAGTTGACCAATTCATTGCCGCAGGCATGGGCTCCGTGAAAGTGATCCCCACCAGCAGCCAGTGGTTTGGCGTCACCTACAAGGAAGACGCGCCCGGGGTGCAGCAAAGCCTGTCCGCCCTGGTGCAAAGCGGGGAATACCCGGACAATCTCTGGAAATAATTTCCATAATGGTGAAAACAGACATAATCCGAGCCTTCGGATTGGAGCCTGCCAGCTTTGACGTGTCGAAATTCGGGAGCGGTCACATCAACAACACTTTTCTTTTAAGTGGCCGTAACGGTGAGAAATACATCCTCCAGAAGATCAATACGTACGTATTCAGGGAACCGGGTGTGATAGCCCGCAACCAAAGGCTGGCGGCCGATTTCCTGGCCGAGAACCACCCAAGCTACCTCTTTATTGTTCCCATCCCCACCGCAGAAGGGGATGAGCTTTTTCATTCCGACGGGGAGTATTGGCGCATGATCCCTTTTATACCGGATTCCACTTCGGTAGACCAGGCCGATACGCCCAAGCAGGCCTTCGAAGCGGCCCGCCAGTTCGGGCTCATGGCCCGCATGTTCCACGGCATCGACCTGCACGAGTTCAAAGCGAGCATTCCCAACTTCCACAATCTTACGCTGCGGTACGCGTCCTTCCAGGAGGCCATCCGCCAGGCGAAGGAGGACAGGAAACAGTTTGCGGAAACGCTCATCGCGCAGTTCCTCCGCCACAGCGACATTGCGGTCACCTTCGAAACGCTGAAGACCAACCCGGAATTCAGCGACCGCCTGATGCACCACGATACGAAGATCAACAACGTATTGCTGCGGAAAGGCAGCTACGAAGGCATCTGCGTGTGCGACCTGGACACGCTCATGCCCGGCAAGATCATCTCCGACCTCGGCGATATGGTGCGTACTTACGTATGCCCGGTATCCGAGGAAGAGCGCGATTTTTCGCAGATCCGCGTACGCGAGGAATATTTCGAAGCGCTGATGAAAGGCTATCTTTCCGAAGTAGGCAGCACCTTATCCGCCACCGAAAAGGCGCATCTTTTCTACGCCGGCAAGTTCATGATCTACATGCAGGGCATCCGTTTCCTGACGGATTACCTGAACGGCGACGTGTATTACCCGATCAAATACCCCGAGCACAATTTCGACCGGGCGACCAACCAGCTGACGCTGCTGGAGAAGCTCATCGAGAAGGAAGGGGTGCTGCAGGCGGTGATAGACGATTGCCTGAAGAACTGATACGTTTATATGTACGGTATTTGCAAAAGACCTCCGCGGGAGGTCTTTTGTGTTTTGACGGGAG
>CBINIO010000653.1:0-2500 GCA_966250725.1 uncultured Chitinophaga sp. | reverse complement strand
TGATCCACATTATTACGGGGCTGCGGGCCAATACCGAACTGCGCACGCAGATCATCAACCTGATCGCGTATGAAAAGAACCAGCATGTACGCGCCTCCGTAGCCGCCGCCCGCACGGAAGCCGACGTGGATACCGATTATACGCCGCTCGATACGCTTGACTGGGTGGCGGGCGCGGCTATCAGCACCATCGCCGCCAACGCCACCAACTGGGACGGCGGCACCGTGCAGGCCACGGCCGTCAACGCCGCGAACGCCGCCATGCTGCAAACCGCGTTCGAAACGATCGCCGGCGCATACGTCGCCATTTTGCAGGACGCTATTTTCCGGACCGACCAGGCGCAGCAGCAGCTGTTCCTCAAACACCCCTTCTTCAAAGCCGTGTACGAACGCGTGCGCGCTGAAATGAGCCTGCTGCCGCCATCCGGTGCGGTAGCGGGCATCTACGCAGCCACCGACCGTTCGCGCGGCGTGTGGAAAGCGCCCGCCAACGTGAGCCTCCGCGCCGTGGTAACACCGGCGTACAAGCTCACCGACCAGGAGCAAAGCTCGCTCAACGTGCATGAAACCGGCAAGTCCGTCAACGCCATCCGCGCGTTCACCGGCAAGGGCATTCTCGTATGGGGCGCGCGCACGCTCGCCGGCAACGACAACGAATGGCGCTACGTCAACGTAAGGCGTTTTTTCATTTACGTGGAAGAGTCCGCCAGAAAAGCATCGGAACCCTTCGTGTTCGAAGGCAACGACGCTAATACCTGGGTGCGCATCCGTGCGATGATAGAAAACTTCCTCACGCTGCAATGGCGGCAGGGCGCGCTGGCCGGCGCCACTACCAAACAGGCTTTTTACGTAAAGGTGGGGCTGAACGAAACAATGACCGCGCAGGACATTCTCGAGGGAAGGCTGATCGTGGAAATAGGCATGGCGGCCGTTCGCCCTGCGGAATTTATCGTGCTGCGCTTCAGTCACAAAATGCAGGAATCCTGATCACCATTGATAATTAACATCCAAAAAATTTAAGTTATGGCGAATTATCCGCTTCCCAAATTCCACTTCCAGGTTGAATGGGGTGGTGCGAGCATCGGGTTCACAGAAGTGTCCGGGCTCGACGTGCAGACCGATCCCATCGAATACCGCGACGGCGCCAATCCCGAATACGTGAAGACCAAAATGCCGGGCATGCAGAAGTTCAGCAACATCACCATGAAACGCGGCACCTTCAAAGGCGACAACGAATTTTACACCTGGTGGAACACCGTGGCCCTCAATACCATCGAACGCCGCAACGTGACCATCAGCCTGCTCAACGAAAACCACGAGCCGGTGGTGGTGTGGAAAGTAAAGAACGCCTGGCCCATCAAGGTGCAAAGCACCGATCTGAAGGCGGACGGCAACGAGGTGGCCATTGAGTCCATCGAGCTGGTACACGAAGGTCTGGTGATCCAAAACGAATAACGTTATGTCTGCATTCGACACCCCGCAGGTGGGGTTCCATTTCCTGGTGCTGTTTGAAATACTGCCCCAGTTCCCCAACGACGTGCGCTTCCAGGAAGTATCCGGGCTGAGCGTTGACGTTGAGATGGAAACAAAGCCCGAAGGCGGCGAGCACCGGTTCGTGCACAACCTGCCCGTACGCACCAGGTACGGCGACGTAACGCTGAAGCGCGGGAAATTCCTCGGCTCCGGCGTGCTGCACTGGGCGCGGCAGGCGATAGACGAGTTTAAGTTCAAGCCGAGCAACGTCATGATCTCCCTCATGAACGCCGATCATGTGCCGCTGTACAACTGGTACCTGGTGAACGCCATCCCGAAAAAGCTGGAGATCAGCGGCATCAACGCCGGCAGCAACGAGATCGTGGTGGAAACGCTCGTGCTTTCTTACCAGTATTTCAAATACTACGATCCCATCAGCACGGCGCTCGACCTGGCGGCGGGGCTCACGGCTTCGGCGGACATCGGTATCAGCATCTAAAAAAACAACACAATGCCCATCGAGATACGAGAACTGGTGATACGCGCACGCGTGGAAGAAACGCCGCCGCCAACAGCGTCCGGCGGCAACGGCGGCGCCTCCCCTTCGCGGGGCGTGAACGCCGCCGATATGCAAAAGATCGTGGCCCTGTGCACGGAAGAAGTGATCAGGGCGCTTACACAACAAAAAGAAAGATAAATCATGTTCGATTCCTTATTTGGCACCGGCAAGCTGGAGAAGATGATCATCGTCGCCTTTCAGCCCGTTCAGAACGCGGATGATACGCCCGTGCTGAGCAATGCCGATGAGGACAAGTACAGCGTGCAGGTGAACCCGGACAATTACACGATCAACTACCAGGTGAACTACGACCGCATGCCCGCGCCCGGTAATGCCGGCAGCGAAGCGAAGTACGCGAACACCTCGCCGCCCGCGCTGGACTTTACCTTCCTGTTCGACGGCACCGGCGTGATACCGCCGCCTGACGGCCCGCTGGACAACGTGCCCATCGCGGGCGCGGTGGCCGGGC
>CBINIO010000652.1:0-2506 GCA_966250725.1 uncultured Chitinophaga sp. | reverse complement strand
TGACCACCAGCGCCATGAAAGAAAAGGACAAGCAGCACGCCGCGCTTTACGAAACGCATTACCGCATGTACCACCTGATCGAGAACCTGATCCAGTACATGAAAATGCAATTTTCCGCCAACGGCTCCTTCTCCGAAATGCTGCAGCTCGACCAGCTGCTCGAGGAAAAGGCGGGGATATTCAGGCCCATCGCGCAGCTGCGCAACGTGGAGATCGTTCACCGGCACAAGAACGGCGGGGCGCCGGCGCTGGTGAACCGGCAGCTGCTGGGCGTGGTGGTGCACAACCTGCTGGACAATGCCGTGAAATACACCACATCCGGCTCCATCACGCTCGAAACGGAGCGGCTGGACGATATGGCGGTGATCCGCATCATCGATACGGGCATCGGCATACATCCGCGGCTGGCGGAACGCGTCAATGCGTATGCGCCGGGCCGGCAGCCTGCGGGCGGGCATCACTGGCCGGACGAATACCGCGGCCTGGGCCTGCTGATGGTAACGGAATTGCTGCAGCTGATCAACGGCCGCCTGAAAATGCAGCCGAACGAAGGCGGGGGCACAAAGGTGAGCGTGGTGCTGCACCTGCTCAGTTAGCCGTGCTGTACATCTTTACTTTTTCCAGCAATTCAACGATGTTGCTGATCTGCAGCTTTTCAAAAATGCGGGTCTTGTAAGTGCTCACGGTGGTCACCTGCAGGTTCAGCATGTCTGCGATGCGCGCTACGGGAATGCCTTTCGTAAGCAGGTACATCACTTCTATCTCGCGGCCGGAAAGGATGGAAAGCGGGTTCTGAGAGGGCTCGCGCTGGGAATGCAGCATGTTGATCAGCTGCTCTTTCGTAGCGGCGCTCATGTATTTCTGCCCGCCGATCACGGTGCTGATGGCGGAACGGATCTCTTCTTCCGGCGAATATTTTACCAGGTAGCCGTCCGCGCCGGCCTGTATGTAGTTGATGGCGAACAGCTGCTCGTCGTACCCGCTGAACATCAGGATGCGGATGCCGGGCTGCCTGAGCCTCACGGCGTCGATCATCTGCAGGTTGTTGCCCCCGGGGATGTTGATGTCGAGTATCAGCAGGTCGACAGGCCTTGTTTCCAGGCACGCGATCACCTCGTCGAAGGTGGACGCTTCTTCCACGGCGGAAGGAATGGAGAGGGTCGATATGATCTGCGAAACGCCTAACCGTACGATGGAATGGTCGTCAGCAACCAGTATAGTTTTCATAGGAGTGGTTCTGAATGAACTAAGACGGTCTAAAATTAATCTTTTTTATATTGAAAAAAGTAGTACGAATCCTACAGGCTCACTTTTTCTGCAGCACGTACTGGCTGGGGCTCACCCCGAACTGTTTGGTGAAGTTCTTCCCGAAATGGGTCTGCGATTTGTAGCCCACCATCATCGCTACTTCGTAGATCTTGTAGTTCTTTTCCTCCAGCAGCTCGGCCGCTTTTTTCAGCCGGGTGATGTTGATCAGCTCGTGCGGCGTAAGGTCGGATATCGCCTTGATCTTCCGGTACAGGCTGATCCGGCTCATGTTCACAAAGCGGGAAAGATGGTCTACGTCCAGCTCGGTATTTTCGATCTCCTGCAAAATAAACCCGTAGATGCTGTTGAGAAAGGCCTCGTCCTCGCGCGTGTGCGCCATGGTATTGATAGGCGCCTGCGGCGTGCTGGCGAAGAATTTCCGGATCTTGATGCGGTTGCTCAGCAGGTTGGCGATCTGCACTTTGAGATAGGCGGGGGAGAAGGGTTTTTCGATATAGGCGTCCGCGCCGGTTTCCAGGCCTTCGATCTTGGAGCGCAGCGTGTTCTTTGCCGTGAGCAGTATCACGGGAATGTGGCTGATGTCGAAAGTGGTTTTGATGCGCCTGCAAAGCTCCAGCCCGTCTATTTCGGGCATCATGATGTCGCTGATAACGAGGTCCACGCTCTCCGCATGCAGCGTCCGGATGGCCTCCTCGCCGTTCTCGGCGCGGAGGATGGCGTACTCGCCTTCGAGGATGGAGCTTACAAAATCGAGTATCTCTTCGTTGTCGTCAACAAGCAGAATAACAGGTTGCATAACGGTGATTTATATTTCGGTTGATATCGTCCGGCCCAGCGGCAATGTAAATACGAAGGTGTTCAGACCGTCTTCTTTTTGCGCTACGAACAGCTCTCCCTTGTGCAGCACGGTAAGGCTGCGGCAGATGCTCAGCCCGATGCCGGTGCCTTTCTGTTTTTCATTTTCTTTGAGGCGCACGAAAGGCGCGAATATTTTTTCGCGCATCGGGCCGGGTATCAGCGGGCCGTCGTTGGCCACTTCCAGTATCATCTGCTGCCCGTTCTCCCGCAGCGTGACCTTCACTTTTTTATCGGCATATTTGATGGCGTTGCTGAACAGGTTGCTGAATATCTTATTGATGCCTTCTTCGTCCGCGTACGCGTAAATATCTTTTTCCGTCATCCTGATCCTGAAATCTAGCTTCTTTTGCGCGGCGGGCAGCCGGAAGTTGTCGTAAGT
>CBINIO010000651.1:0-2507 GCA_966250725.1 uncultured Chitinophaga sp. | reverse complement strand
TAAAAGGCATCGGCTTTGGTATCGGCGGCAATTACGTGTCCGATTCCTGGTTCGAGGTGTCCAACCTGATGGTGCTGCCCGGCTATACTTTGCTGAACGCGGCCCTGTATTACGATCAGCCGAAATTCCGCATTTCGCTGAAGGGCAACAACCTGCTGAACGAAGAATACTGGAACTCCACCGGTACGCCGCAAAAAACGCTCAACCTGCTGGCGAGCGTTGCGGTGAAGTTCTAAGGCTTTTAGAACGCTGAAAGAAACGCGTGGAGCCCGCTCCATAAAAAAAGCTGTATCGATCATGGTCGGTACAGCTTTTTTATGGAATAAAATGCACGGTCAGAAACTGTACCGCACACCCAGCTGGCCGCGCCAGCGGGAGGTGAAGTTGTTGGTGTAGTAAGGCGTCATTTTGCCGTCCGTATCGTTGAGGCGCGTTTCGTCGTACTGGAACACCGGGCCGCCGCTGTTGCTCCTGAACGTGATGGGCGTGGCTACGTTGTTGGAAATGTAGTAGGAGCGGCCCCATTTTTTGTTCAGCAGGTTGCCTACGTTCATGATGTCGAAGGTGATGTCGATCTTATGCGCCTTGACGATCGGGATGGTTTGCACCAGCTTGAAGTCGAACGCATGTTCGAACGGCGTTCTTACCGCGTATTTTTCGGCATGCTGACCGCGGTGCGCGCTCAGGTATTTGTCGTTGGAGATCAGCTCCTCCAGGTCTGTGCGTTGCTCTGCTTCCGTGCGCTGGCCGGGGATCGGGTCAAAACGCATGGTGCTGATTTCCGCGGCGGTGGGGATGTAGATCAGGTCGTTGTTGCCGCTGCTCTGCGTATCGTCGCCGGTGGGATCGGTACGGTTGAAATACACCCAGGTGTAAGGTATGCCGGACTGCCCGTTGTAGAACAGGCCCAGGGTGGTGGCCCATTGCTTCTGGCTGCCGTAGCGGAAGGCTTTGGTAACGGCGGCGAATACACGATGCCCCATGCGGAATTTGGAATAACCGAGGTCGAGATCGTTCAGGCCGTTTACGTTCGCGGAATAGCGCCAGTTGGAGTTGGCGGTGGAAGAGGTGCCGTCGTTCACGGACTTGGCCTCGCCGAAAGTATAGCCCACTTTGGCGAAAAGACCGTTGGACGTGGTTTTGGTGAACTCCGCGGAGATATTGTAGGTGTAACCTTTATTGGTATTGTCCAGCAGCAGCACCTGGTCAAAGGTGGTGCCGGGTATCTTTCGCCAGGTTGGCCGGGTGTCGCTGCCGCCAAGCGTAATGGTATTGCCGGTCTTTTCCACGGAGAGGTTTTTCCAGATCACGTTATTGATGGTCCTGGAATAATTCAGCTCGAGCGTACCTACTATACCCCAGGGCAGCTGCTGGTCCAGCGCGAGGTTCGTTTTGAAGATCTGCGGGAATTTGAAGTCCCGCGCCGTCAGGTTGACGGCGGAAGAACGGGGCGATACCGGGATGCCCATGGCCTGCAGGTTTTTGGCGCTGTATTGCCCGAAGAACGGATCGTTCTTGTCAAAGCGCATGCGGAAATCGGCGGGCAGGGCGGCGTTGTTCAGGCTGAGCGAGGTATACAGGTTGCCGGTGTTGTTGTATTGATTGGAGATCCATACGAAAGGCACGCGGCTGGTAAAGATGCCCACGCCGCCGCGGATCTGCGTTTGCCCGTTGTTCATCACATCCCAGTTGAAGCCAACGCGCGGCGCCCAGAGCAGTTTCGATTTGGGCAGCACGTCGGTGGAGTAGCCGGGGTATTCTTTCGCGAGGGTTTCGTTGTAGGAAGGTTCGGTGGGGAAGATCGGCATGTCCACCCGCAGCCCGTAGGTCAGCCGGAAATTGTCGGCCACGTCCCATTCGTCCTGCGCGTACAGGCTCAGCTGCGCGGCTTTAAAGGTAACGCCGTTGCGGGAAAGCGTGTCGTTGGTGGTGTAAACGATCTGGTATTGCGACGGTTTGCCGTCGTTCAGGAAATCGTCCAGCGAGCCAAAGGTATATGCGCCGAAGGCGCCCTGCATGAAGTCGTTCTTCATGTTATAGATGTCGTTGCTGGTGCCGATGGTGATCGTATGCTCGCCCCTGTAAAGGGTGAGGTTATCGGTGATGGTGATGATGTTCTGTTTGAGCGCGTTCACCTGCGAGCTGTATTCGCTGCCCACGTTGTAAGTGGCGCCGGGATCGTTGATACGTACGTTGGTGAACGGTTCGCCGTTGTATTTGCGGTTGTCCCTTACGAGGTTGAGCCCGAGACGCAGCTCGTTGCTGAGCCGGTTGGAGAAGATGGAGTTCAGCTCCAGCGTGGTGGAATTTGTTTTGGAAGGGAAGGTGTAATAGCTGTTATAAAAATACGCGACGTCTCTCGAGCGGCTGGTGCCTCCCAGGTTGGAGGCCTCGCTGTAGCTGTGGCGCAGCGTCAGCTTGTGCACGCTGCTGATGTTCCAGTCGATGCGCCCGAGGATATTGGTGTTGCTGAATTCCTTTTCCTGCGCGGTGTAGCCGCCAAGGTC
>CBINIO010000650.1:0-2510 GCA_966250725.1 uncultured Chitinophaga sp. | reverse complement strand
GACCAGGACGCGCTGCTGCGGCTGGCGGACAGGGTGATCAATATCGAGGATTCCATCAGCGGGCTGGACGGCAGCGCTCCTTCGGAGAACGTGAACGTACACAAATATCTCATGACCGAAACCGACAACGCCGATTATTACATGGTAGCCACCTGGTACCGCACCGCGTATTACCAGAACACGCTGGCCGCGGTGCTGACGGTGAACGGTTTGGGGAAAAACGGATGGGGCCCCTGGCACGAGCTGGGCCATATGCACCAGCAAGGCGCCTGGACCTGGGGCGGGCTCGGCGAAGTGACCGTGAACGTGTATTCCCTGGCAGTGGAACGAACGCTGGGCATCACGCCGTCGCGGTTGAAAAAGGACAATGTTTGGCCCAAAGTGGACGCGTATTTCGCGAAGCCTGACGCGGAGCGGGATTTCAACGGCGATAATGCCGACGTATGGGTGCGGCTTTGTATGTTCCACCAGTTGTGGATGGCTTATGGGGACGTGTTCTTCCACCGGCTGCATAAAGCTGTAAGACAGGAAAAACCGGCGCTGGCGGACGATGCGGCCAAAATGGAATGGTTCATGCTGAAAGCCTGTTCCATCTCCGGGCACGACCTCAGCGGCTTTTTCCGGCGGTGGGGGCTGCGGCCCGGCGAAAGCGCGTATACAGCCATAGCCGCGCTGAACCTGCCTGCACCAGCCACTGACCCCTCAACTTTGCGGGAAAACTAAGATTTGAATTGCCTATATTTGCTTTCCTTTAAAAATAAAAAATATATCATCGTCTATGGGAAAGTACAAAGCCGGCGTATTATTCGGCGAAGAGCTGGAAGCGCTCTACAATGATGCCAAACAGAACGAATTTGCCATGCCCGCAGTGAACGTGGTGGGAACCAACTCCGTGAACGCAGTGCTGGACACGGCCGCAAAGGTGAATTCACCGGTGATCATCCAGTTTTCTAACGGCGGTGCGCAGTTCTTTGCCGGTAAAGGCATGCCGAACGACAAGCTGCAGGCCAATATCTCCGGCGGTATCTCCGGCGCCAGACACGTGCATGAAGTAGCTAAATATTACGGCGTTCCCGTAGTGCTGCATACCGATCACGCGGCCAAAAAATGGCTGCCCTGGATCGACGGGCTGCTGGACGCGGGCGAAAAATTCAAAAAAGAAACCGGCCAGCCGCTTTACAGCTCTCACATGCTTGACCTCTCCGAAGAGCCTATCCACGAGAACATCGAGATCTCCGCGAAATATTTTGAAAGAATGAACAAGCTGGGCATGTCCATCGAGATCGAGCTGGGCGTTACCGGCGGCGAGGAAGACGGCGTGGACAATTCCGGCGTGGAAAACTCCCTGCTGTACACACAGCCCGAAGACGTGGCTTTCGCCTACGAAACGCTGTCAAAGATCGGCACCCGCTTTACCGTGGCCGCCGCTTTCGGCAACGTACACGGCGTGTATAGCCCCGGCAATGTGGAGCTGCGTCCTGAAATCCTGAAAAACAGCCAGGAATACATTGAGAAAAAACACAATACCGCTAAAAAACCCGTATTTTACGTGTTCCACGGCGGCTCCGGCTCCCCGAAACAGCAGATCAACGAAACGCTGGGTTACGGCGTGATCAAAATGAATATCGACACCGATATGCAATGGGCTTTCTGGGAAGGCGTGCTGGGTTTCTACAAGTCCAAAGAAGCTTACCTGCAGGCACAGCTGGGCAACCCCGAAGGGGCGGACAAACCCAACAAAAAATACTACGATCCGCGCGTTTGGCTGCGCAAAGGCGAAGAGACCTTCGTGAGCAGGCTGGAAGAAGCGTTCACCGATCTGAACTGTATCAACCGCAACGCGTAAACGGTATAAACGGCGTTTTCAAAAAAAGCCCTCCGGCATCGGGGGGCTTTTGATTTATTTAAGAATTTAATTTTATCGTATCTTGCACCACTATTCTTTAATCTATTTATTTAGTACACATTCAGTATGAGCTGGTTTAAGCGAATCAAACAGGGTATTTCAACATCTACCAGTGAGAAGAAAGAAGCGCCGGACGGTTTATGGCACAAATGCCCGAATTGCAAGAAGACGACCACTATGAAAGACCTGAAAGCGAATTTGTACGTATGCGACAAATGTAACTTTCACAACCGTATCAATTCACCCGAATACTTCGAGATCATCTTCGACGATAACAAATTTGAAGAACTGTTCACCAATATATGGCCGAAGGACCAGCTGGGCTTCAACGATCTGAAACCTTACGGCGACAGGCTGAAAGATGCGCAGAAAAAATCCGGTCTGACCGACGCCATGCGCGTCGGCGCGGGGGAAGTGAACGGGAACGGGCTGGTGGTGGCTTGCATGGACTTTAATTTCATCGGCGGCTCCATGGGCTCCGTGGTAGGTGAAAAGATCGCGCGCAGCATCGACCATTGCATCGCCCACAAGCTGCCTTTGATGATCATCTCCAAATCGGGCGGCGCCCGCATGATGGAAAGCGCCTTTTCGCTGATGCAAATGG
>CBINIO010000649.1:0-2512 GCA_966250725.1 uncultured Chitinophaga sp. | reverse complement strand
AACAGCACATGCACCTGTTTGTTGCCGATCAGGTAATCGTGGAAATCGATCGTATGTATCCCTTTCGCGGATTCAAACAGGTTGATGATAAAAAAATCATGCTTGTGCGGCCTCTCGATATGCCGCTCTCCGTGCAGCTCGTTAAAGATAAATTCATCCCTGCCCGTCAGCTGGCCTTTCCTGAATTCCTGGATACCTATGACCGGGATGTAGCTGGTATCGTCGTAAATCTTCATATCAGCAAAATTGAGTTGGGCGTTCAAATTCCAAGTATGGAATTTACGGCAAAAAAACGGACCGGCCCTGAAAACGATCAGGCCGGTCCTTCTCAATTATCGGATCATCTACTTTACAGGTTCCGGGTGGGTGGTAGAATACGATATTCCCTTTATGCACGAGCGACCGTACGGGCGAAACCCTCGACACCGCCTCGGCGGAGCAGGATGCTTCCAGGAACACGAGGTCCGCGTCGTTACCGGCTTTGGGCCATTGCCGGTTTCCTTTGTCATCCAGCGGCAGCACATACCGCGTGGCAAAACCCAGCGTTCTCGACAGCGCCCATTCCGAACTGTAACCGTAGAGACCTGCGATAAGCTTTGCTTTTTCGAGCATATGGCCCGGCCCGAAAGTATTCCAGTGGTCCTGGATATTATCGTTCCCGACCAGCACTTCCACGCCATGTTTTCTCAACAGCGGAATGGGCATGATGGTGCGGCCGAAAGGCACGGACGACACAATGCCCACACCGGCTTCCGCGAGCTGCGCCGCCAGGCGCTCCGCTTCCAGTGCCGGCAAATACGCCAGCGCGAAAGCGTGGCTCACAAAGGTCTTGCCGCGAAGCCCCGGGTTTTCCTTTGTTTTATTGATCAGGTATGCTATCGTTTTCACACCGCTTTCGCCCACTTCATGCAGGTGGATGTCGATCCCTTTATTATTATCGACGGCAAGCTGCGTGATAAGGTCCATCGGTTTTTCAATGCTCCCGTCAATCGAATAAGGGTCTACCCCGCCGATAAAATCGATGTTCATTTTTACGACTTCCTTCAGCAGCGGCGCCGTATCTGTGTAAAACAAACCATGCTGCGGGAAAGCCACCAGTTCCGCGCCTGCCGACTTTTCTTTATTTTTCAACGCTTTTTCCAGGTGTTTCAGGGAATCAAAACCCGAGGTAGGATCGACGTAGAAGTGGGAACGGATAAAGTGCGTGCCGTTCGACTGCAAAAATCCGATCAGCTTTTCCGTCCGCTCCACCGACGTTTTCAGCCATTCGGGGATCATCTTCTGCTCGTAGGCGATCTGGTCCTTCACCGTTCTCCTTTTGGGCGAAACCGCCTGCCAGGGCAAACCATACAGCATCTTGTCCAGATGGGCGTGCATATCCTTAAAGGCGGGCAGCATCAGCCAGCCTTTGGCGTCCAGCGCATCCGCGGCAGGATCGTTGGCTGTCACCGACCTGATCTTTCCACCCTCCACTTCGACACAGAAAAGCGCGGTCTTTGTCTTTACGACCTCATCGCCGTCATATTCAAAACCTGTTTCCAGCAATACATTTTTGAAGGTATACCGGTCCTTGTTTGTTATTTTATCCATCTGTTCGATTTTTCTTTTTTCGTATTACCGCAAAGTTGGCGGTAAATAACTCCGGAACTTTGTGTTATCCATGCGGATACTTGAAAGATTTATAACTGTCCATTATTGATAAATCTTTCAAGCCATGGCATAAATCCTTCACAAAACCGGAGAACGGGAAGGTTAACTTTGTAAAAAATGTCTGGAGCTATGAAAAAATCAGAAATCTCCCGCAAGGATTTTTTAAAAATGTCGGGGCTGGGACTGGCAGGCACGGCTTTCACCTCGGGCCTGCTGGGGTCTGCAACGGCGTTTGCCGGCAATGAGGCGGGAAAAAGCATCCTGCTAAAAAATGTGCGGCTTGAAACCGGCTTCGTTTACGAGGAAGGAGAAGTAGTTCACACCAAGACCGAATTGTTCTGTGTAACCATACAAGACGGGAAGATCAAAAACATTTCCGCGAACAAACCGGACGCCGCCGGCGCCATCGACGCGAAAGGCTGGCTGATGCTGCCCGCCTTTAAGGACATGCATATCCACCTCGACAAAACCTTCTACGGCGGCCCCTGGCAGGCTACGAGAAGAGGCCCGGGCGGTGTGAAGGGAATGATCGCGCTGGAACAGCGGATACTTCCTGAAATGCTGAAAACCTCCACCTACCGCGCTGAAAAGCTGATCGGGCTGCTCCAGTCGAAAGGCACCAGCTTCGCCAGGAGCCACGTCAACATCGAACCTACGTCCAAACTGCAATCGCTCAATAACCTGCTTAAAGCGCTGGAAAACCGGGAAGATTCCTTTGGCGCGGAGCTGGTGGCCTTTCCGCAGCATGGCGTGTTCTACACAGATTCCGTTCCGTATCTCAGGGAAGCGGCAAAAATGAACATCGATTTTATCGGCGGGCTGGACCCCTACTCCATCGACGGCGCCATCGGCGGCGTGGGCG
>CBINIO010000648.1:0-2532 GCA_966250725.1 uncultured Chitinophaga sp. | reverse complement strand
TAACAGCATAGTTTCTGCGTTAAAATTACGTTAAAGTGGTATTTTTTAACATGTATCCCTACAGATCAGCATTTCCACGGTTTAATTTTGTATCATAGTTGCTATAGCAAACAGTTCCCCTCCGTGGGAAAATAGCTATATTTAGCGTTTTATAGAACCGTAACATGCTGCCGTTAAAGAAGATATTTCCTGTTATCATTGCCCTGATCACCTTGTCCCTGCTGGGGATCATCTATATCCAGTACAGCTGGATACTGAATGCCGCGCACATCAAAAAGGAGGAAAAGGAGCAAAAGATGATCGAAGCCGTGGAGGCCGTCCGCAACGAGCTGATGAGCCGCGCGCTGACCCCGATCGCCGGGATCAAGATAGACCGTTTCAAACAGAACAGCCCCTCGAACCGGCTCACGCTGGAGCCGTTCAACGACGGCATCATGCGGCCGTTCAATTCCGTCAGCTCCCAGTTTGAAGAATCCGAAGTGGCCGGGCTGCTCAAAAGGGCGATGAAAGAACGCAGGCTGGACACGGCTTTTGAGTTCGGTATCGTGAGCAATGCGCAGGTACAGTTCGGCATCGCCACCAACGCGCAGATCCAGATGTATTCCTCCGGCTTTATCGAAAGGCTCAACAAACGCGAGGCGGACTCGGCGCTGTACCAGGAGATACTCGTGCCGCTCGCGGAAAGCATCAACACGCCTTTTGAAGTGCTGCACGTATTCGTGCCGCAAAGCAGCCTCACCGTATTCAAATCCCTCGGCTGGATGATCTTTGGCGGCATCCTGTTCACCGCCATCATCGTGACCGCGTTCGCGCTCACCATCCGCACCATGCTGGGGCAAAAGAAACTCTCCGAGATCAAAAGCGATTTCATCAACAATATGACGCACGAGCTGAAAACGCCGCTGGCCACCATTTCGCTCGCCATCGACGCTATCGGCAACGAACGCGTGATGGACAACAGGGACAAGATCCGCTACTTCTCCGGCATCATCAAGGAAGAGAACAAACGCATGAACAAGCAGGTGGAATCCATCCTCAATTCCGCGCTCATGGAAAAAGAGGAGCTGTCGCTCAACCTGCAGCCGATAGACGTGCACCAGCTGATACACAGCACGGTGGACAACCTGCAGCTGCAGCTGGAAGGGAAGAACGGCAGCGTGGACCTGCAGCTGAACGCCATACAGCCGATCATCAAGGCGGACGAAGTGCATTTCTCCAACCTCATCTTCAACCTGCTGGACAACGCGATCAAATACTCCAAAGACAACCTGGAGATACGCATATCCACCAGCAATACACGCAAATACCTCGTGATCTCCATCGCGGACAACGGCATCGGCATGAGCAGGGACACGGTGTCGCGCATATTTGAAAAATTCTACCGCGCCCATACCGGCAACGTGCACAACGTAAAAGGTTTCGGGCTGGGCCTCAGCTATGTGAAAGCCATTGTGGACGCGCACAAGGGACGCATCCGCGTGGAAAGCATATTGGGAAAGGGCAGCCGTTTCACGCTGGAGTTTCCGCAGGAGTAGGCTATCTTTGCAGGAGTAACCGATAAGAAGGATGTTGACAGCAAAAGAACTGGAAAGATACAAACACCCGATAGCGGTGCCCGGCATGGGTACCGGCTTGCAGGAAAAACTGAAACAAAGCCGCATACTGGTGATCGGCGCGGGCGGTCTCGGCAGCCCGGTGATACAGTACCTCAGCGCGGCGGGCGTGGGCGTGATCGGTATCGCCGATTACGGCGTGCTGCGCGAGGAAGACCTGCACCGCACCCCGCTCTTCAATATGCAGGACGTGCACAAGCATAAGGCCAAAATGGCCGCCAGCAGGCTGTTCTCCCTCAATCCCTGGAACAAGCATTACCCTTTTCTCATACAGGTGCGGCCGGACAATGCGCAGCAGGTATTCGCCGGCTTCGATCTCGTGGTGGACTGCTCGCAGCACCGCGCCACGCATCTCGTGGTGAACGACGCCTGCATACTGCAGAACAAACCGTTCGTTACCGGCGAAGTGCATAACTGGACGGCCTGGTGGGGCGGCTTCAACATGAAGCCCGAAGGCGGCGTGAAGCTGGCCTCTTACCGCTGCAACGAATATTTGCTGGACGAATTCCGCAACTTCGACGCCGGGGCCATGGGCGCCACGCACGGCGCCACCGCGCTGCTGATGGTGAACGAGATCGTGAAATACCTGGCGGACGTGCCCGGCCTCGCGGGCAAGCTGCATACGTTCAATTACCTGCACCAGCAGTTCACCGTTACCGACCTCGCGGCGGACCCGGCAAAGATCGCCGGGGTGAAGACCGCCGGCATGCTCACGCCCGACGAATACGGGCTGGAGATAGTGCCCGACGTGGAAGATTAAGCCAACAAAAGATACTGATATGCCAATGCCGGACCTCCGGAAGAATTTAAAAAAGATCGCGCTGTGGGCCATCGGCATTTACCTGGCCGCGGGGCTGGTGCTGTATTTCGTGCAGGACAAGCTCATTTTTCATCCCGAAGTGCTGCCGGCCAATTACCA
>CBINIO010000647.1:0-2535 GCA_966250725.1 uncultured Chitinophaga sp. | reverse complement strand
CGGCCGCAGGTGTTAACACCTTTCCAGGCCTGTTACTTAAAACAGCGGCTCCATAAAAAAAGCCGCCCGGTTGGGCGGCTCTCCTGTAAAAATTCCACTTGTGTAATATTATAGACCGCTGAGGGCTATACCAATTGAATAAGGACGGATGTCCAGGTTCGTATTATCCTTGAACAGCGGGTTCAGGTTCATGGTGCCGAACAGGGCGATGTTCCCGTAACCGATGCGCGCCGTACCGGCAAAACGCCAGGGGTTGAAGAAACGTTTGTTCTGCTCCTTGATGATATTCTTTTCCCCGCCGAGGCTGTTCTTCCCTTTCGTATGCGCGTTCACGAGCATGCCCACTTTGGCGCCGATGGAGGCTTTGAAGCCTTTGTTGGCGTTGTCGGACACGGAACGGAACCTGAATTCGACGGGCACCTCGAGATAGTTGGTGGCAACCTTGTATTTTTTGAATTTGTCGGAGCTCACAAATTTCACTGCGCTGGATTCCCCGTTGCTCATGTCGATATACTGATCGTCGAGGAAAATATTGCTGGAGCTGAAGCCAAGCCCTAAAGCCACGCTGAAATGCTCTTTTGTAACCGGGAAGTCGTACATCAGGGCGATATTGAACCCGCGGCTCAGCCCCTTGGTCTGCACGCTGTCCGGTGCGGAGGCCCATCCGTCATACGAAATACCGATCACAAGGAAGTCCCTCGAAAAGGACACCTTTTCCCGGGCTTTGCCCATGGCCGCCGATCCAGCCCCATTGTCCTGTGCGAAAACGCCTGCCGAAATTGCAAATAACCCCAGCGTAAAAAGTAATTTTTTCATAATATGTTTAAATGCTTGGCAAAAAGAATATCAGGCAAATTTAATGGAATGCAAATAAATCAATTGGTTAAAATATTGCAAAAATAAAGCATGGTAATTACACGGCGCCGGTTAAACAGAATTTAAGTAAATTGAGCGCAAGACCTGATTCCGAATATTTCCCTTGTTCCTAAAAAGCCACACGCAGCGTAGCCCTGATAAATAATCGATGCATGAAAAAGATCAGCAGCCCCGTCATCATTGTTTTTGTTGCTGCCGTCGTATCCGTCGCCTGGTTTTCCTGGAGCGCCTGGTTTTCAGATGCCGATGCCATCCGGAGGAACGAAAGGATCCATTTCACGAATGAAAAGATCCGTCTTCTCGGGCAGGTGGCGCTTACCCTCCGGAGCCTGGAATCGTCCGTAAGAGCGTACGTGATCACCGGCGACAGCAGCTTTCTGACGCAGAACGGCTTTTCCGAAGCGCAATTGCGCATCCCGGTGGAACATCTCCAGTTCCTGGCCGCAGGCGACCCGCGCGAGGCCCGCGCCATGGACTCCCTGCGCGCCATGGTATTCCGGCGCATCGTTTATTTCAATTACCTCGTCGCTTCCGCCAACGAATCGCCCGTGATCGCCGCGGCCATGATACGCCGCGTGCAGGCGCCCGCCCGTCCCGACGTGCTGCTGCAGCTGACGGACCGGCTGCTGCAACGCCAATACGCGCAAATGGATGCCCGCCTGAACGTCGGCGCGCCCGACCGCCGGCCATTGCTGCTTACCTTCGCCGCCGGCGTGCTGGCGCTGGCCGTTATTTGCTGGGGGCTGCGCCGCGTGGTGAAAGATACGCGAACGTCCCTCGCACGCGAAGCGCTGCTGCGCGCCAGCGAATTTAAATACCGCCAGCTCGTGGAAGACGCCGGCGCCACCATCTTCACCGCCAACCGCGGCGGCTTTTTCCAGTACGTGAACGCCAAAGCCTTCGAGCTCACCGGCTACACGCCGCAGGAGCTGCTGGGCAAACAATACATCCTGCTCATCGACGAGCCGGAGCAGCAGCGGCTGCGCGAACATTACGAAAAACAGGCCTTCGAAGGCATCCCCGAATCCACCCTGCGCTTCCCCATCCGCTGCAAGAACGGCGAAAAGAAATGGGTGGAGCAGCAGGTGGTGCTGATGCGGCAGAACGGCCTGTTCTCCGGCTACCAGTGCATCGTAAAGGACATCCACGCGGAAAGAACGGCGGACGAGGAGGTAAAGAACGCAAAGACGGAAATGCGCATCCTGCACGGGCGGCTGCAGTCCATTCTGTCCAACACCCCGTCCATGATCTTTATCAAAGACCTCAACAGCAAATACGCGCTCGTCAATAAACGTTTTGAAGAAGTGTTCGGCATCACGAGCGAGCAAATCCTCGGGCGGGCGGACAAGGACTTCCCCGCCAGGCTGAAACCGGAAAAAAGCATTCTTTCCGACAGGGCGGTGCTGCTGCATGAAAAGCCGGTAGAGTCGGAGGACAGCATCGAGATAGACGGCAAAACGCATTATTTTTTCCTCACCAAATTCCCGCTCCGCGACCATACCGGCCGCGTGTACGGTCTTTGCGGCATCGCTACGGACATCACCGAACGCATCCAGCACGAGCATGAGATCATCGGGGAACGGAAAAAAGCGATCGACGCGCGGCGCGCGCAGGAATTTTTTATGGCGAACATGAGCCACGAGCTGCGCACGCCGCTCA
>CBINIO010000646.1:0-2540 GCA_966250725.1 uncultured Chitinophaga sp. | reverse complement strand
ATTTTTGAACCAAACAACGTTTCATGTATTTACAGACCAGGAAATTTACCGGCCTCCTGCTCGCCGGCCTCGCCATGATAGGGCTTTGCCTGCGGGCCTCCGCCCAGTCCGCCCCGGACAAGGACGACCCGGAAATGAAAATCTATCGAGCCACCGCCACAAAAATCAACAACCTCGTTCACACCAAGCTGGACGTACGTTTCGATTATGCGAAACGTTACCTCTACGGGAAAGCCTGGATCTCCCTGAAACCGCATTTCTACCCCACCGACAGCCTTACGCTGGACGCAAAAGGGATGGATATAAAAAGCGTGTCGCTCGTGCAGACCAGCGGCTCCTCCACCGTAAAATTCCCCAGCGAGGCCATGCTCAAAGCCGCGCGCACCACGCCGCTGAAGTACGATTACGACGGCCGCCAGATACACGTGCAGCTCAACAAAACCTATAAGAGCAACGAAACCTACACGGTCTACATCGAATATACCGCCAAACCGGACGAAGCGAAAGTGGAAGGCAGCGCCGCCATTACCGACGCGAAAGGCCTCTACTTCATCAACCCTGACGGGGCGGACCCGAAAAAGCCCATCCAGATATGGACGCAGGGCGAAACCGAATCTTCCTCCGTATGGTTCCCCACCATCGACCGCACCAACCAGAAAACGACTTCGGAGATCAGCATGACGGTGGACAAAAAATACGTGACCCTTTCCAACGGCAAGCTGATAAGCCAGAAACCGCACGCGGACGGCACCCGCACGGACACCTGGCGCATGGACCTGCCGCACGCCCCTTATCTTTTTATGATGGCCGTGGGCGACTTCGCCATCGTAAAGGACCGCTGGCGCGGCAAGGAAGTGAACTATTACGTGGAAAAACCCTACGCGGCCCACGCCAAAGCCATTTTCGGCAACACGCCCGAAATGCTCACTTTCTTTTCCAAGCTGCTGAACTATGATTATCCCTGGGTGAAATATTCGCAGATCATCGTACGCGATTATGTGTCCGGCGCCATGGAAAATACCACGGCCACCATTCACGGCGACTTCCTCCAGAAAACGCAGCGCGAGCTGCTGGACGACGACGAGCGCCTCGGCGAATCCGTGATCGCCCACGAGCTGTTCCACCACTGGTTTGGCGACCTCGCCACCGCGGAATCCTGGAGCAACCTCACCATGAACGAGTCCTTCGCCGATTACAGCGAATACCTCTGGTTCGAGCACAAATACGGGAAAGACGCCGCGGACGAGCACGCCTACGCCGCCATGAACAACTACATGGAATCCGCCGAATACCAGGGCGACCGCAACCTCGTGCGTTTCCATTATCATAACAAGGAAGATATGTTCGACGCGGTAAGCTACCAGAAAGGCGGCCGCATCCTGCACATGCTGCGCACTTATCTTGGCGACGAAGCGTTTTTTAAAGGGCTCAACCTTTACCTGAAACAGAACGCTTTTAAAGCCACCGAAGCGCAGCAGCTGCGTCTCGCCATGGAAGAGGTTTCCGGGCAGGACCTGAACTGGTTCTTCAATCAATGGTATTACGGCCAGGGTTATCCCACGCTGGACATTTCCTACGATTACAGCCAGCCCGGCTCCGCCAAAGTGACCATCGAGCAGAAAGGCGACAAGGTGTTCGACCTGCCCTTCGCCATCGACGTATATGCCGGCGGTAAAAAAGAACGTCACAACGTGCGCCTCTCCGGAAAGAAAGCCACCTACACGTTCGCCGTGAGCGCCAAACCCGATTTTGTGAACGTGGACGCTGAAAAAGCGCTGATCGTGAAAAAGACCGACCGCCGCGATCTTGCCACTTATATTTTCCAATACAAAAACGCGCCCGAATACCTGGACCGCCGCGAGGCCATCGAGGCTTGCATTAAGCAGCAGGGCGGCAATCCCGATGCGCGCGCCACGCTGATCGCCGCGCTGAAGGACAAGTACGAAGGACTGCGCGCGCTCGCCGTTTCAGGTCTGAAAATGGACGACCACGAAGTCAAAACCGCCGCAATGCCCGTGCTGACGGAGCTTGCGAAGAACGATCAATACGCGCACGTGCGCGCCGCGGCCATCAAGCAGCTCGGCAGGCTGAAAGACGCGCAGCATATGCCGCTGTTTGAAGCCGCGCTGAAAGATCCCTCCTACCTGGTGGAAGGCACCGCGCTGAACGCCATCGCCGAGCAGGACATCAAAAAGGCTTACCAGCAGGCCAAAACCATGGAAAAAGACGCACGCGGCTTGCTGAGCAGCGGCATCGCGAGCGTGTACGCCAAAAACGGCGATGCGAGCGACGTGCCTTTCTTCGCGAACAAGCTCGAGGAAAGCTCCGGCCAGGAAAAGATCGGCGCGGCGATCCTGTATCTCAACATCCTCGCGTCGGTAGACGATACGCCCGCCGTTACCAAAGGCATCGACGACATTACCCGCGCGGTGACGGGCTTCAACAACAAATGGGTGAACGATTATATCGCGAACCTGATGGGGCCCATCGCGAAAAAGAAACAGGAAAAAGCGGCCCAGGCCACCGGCGACGAGCGCAAC
>CBINIO010000645.1:0-2552 GCA_966250725.1 uncultured Chitinophaga sp. | reverse complement strand
AACACGGCGGCTACCAGTTCGAAACGAGCTATGAGGGCAACGTGGTATTCCGCGCCAACGGAACGATACACGAATTTATCCCCGATCAGAAGATCATCCGGACGTTTGAGATGGAAAATGCGGAAATCGGCGTGCAGCTTGAGTTCCTGGAGTTCGAAAAATTAACGGACGATACAAGCAGGCTGGTCATGCAGGTGATATACAAGTCCGTAGAACACCGGGCAAGACAGCTGAAAATGCCTTTCGCGTATGGCGTGAACATGGCGCATGACCGTTTACAGGAAGTTTTATCCACCTTAAAATAATATCCGATGTCAAAAAGAAACAAGATCATCTACTGGATTGCCACCATATTTTTATCGTCGGGCATGCTTGCCGGCGGCGTACAGCAATTGCTTCAGATCGGGGGTTATAATGAAATAGTGACCCGGTTGGGTTATCCGCTTTACATGCTGTCCATTCTCGGCGCCTGGAAAATACTGGGCGTAGTGGCTATATTGTCGCCGGGGTTCCCGCTGGTAAAAGAGTGGGCGTATGCAGGATTCTTTTTCGTCATGTCCGGCGCCGCCATTTCGCATATGGTCGTGAAAGAGCCGTTTATGGAAGCCATGCCCTCATTGACGCTCATCCTTGCCATTATCGTATCCTGGTACTTCCGGCCCGCTTCGCGGAAAGTGCACACACCGCTTACGGCTACGGCTGTGTGAATTTTATTATTTTTGGGGAACACCTGACAACGACCCTATGAGTAACAGCAATAAAAAGAAGCTCACGGCGGACCAGCAGGAAAAACTGCTGGCCGCTTTGCAAAAACGTTTTGAAAAGAACATGCACCGGCATAAAGGCCTTGCATGGGACAAGGTAGCCGCGAAGCTGGAAGGCGCGGCGGCCAAACTCTGGTCGCTGCACGAAATGGAAACCAGCGAAGGCGAGCCGGACGTGATCGGTTATGATAAAAAAACGGGCGAATATATCTTTTGCGATTGTTCGGCGGAAACGCCCAAAGGCCGCAGGAACACCTGTTTCGATCACGAAGCGCAGGAAGCCAGGAAAGAGCACAGGCCCAAACACAACGCCGTGGACATGGCCGCGGCGATGGGCATTGAAATGCTGTCCGAAGAACAATACCTTGCGCTGCAGCAGCTCGGGGAGTTCGATACCAAAACCTCCAGCTGGGTAAAAACGCCCGACGCCGTACGCGAGCTGGGCGGCGCGCTTTTCTGCGACCGCCGGTACGGGCAGGTATTCCTTTATCATAACGGCGCGCAGTCCTATTACAGCTCCCGCGCTTTCCGCGGTCTGCTGCGGGTTTGATCTTAATATCCAAAAAAACGGAAAAACATGAATCCAAAGGTTGATTTCTTTTTTAAGGAAGAAGGGAAATGGCAGAAAGAATATGCGAAGCTGAGAAGCATCCTTCTCGACTGCCACCTGGGCGAAGAGCTGAAGTGGGGCTGCCCCTGCTATACCTTTGAGGGGAAGAACATCGTGCTGATACACGGGTTCAAGGATTATTGCGCGTTGCTGCTTTTTAAAGGCGCGCTGATGAAAGATCCCGAAGGCATACTGGTGCAGCAAACCGAAAACGTGCAGTCGGCGCGGCAGATCCGGTTTACAAAGCTCGGCGAAATAACAAAGCTGGCGCCGGTGCTCAAGGCCTATATCTACGAAGCGGTGGAGCTGGAAGAATCCGGCGCGAAAGTGCAATTCAAAAAAAGCGCCGAGTTCCCCCTCGCCGAAGAATTTGACGCCAGGCTGAAAAAAATGCCGAAGCTGAAAGCCGCTTTCGAAGCGCTGACCCCGGGGCGGCAGCGAGGATACCTGCTTTACTTTTCCGCCGCAAAGCAGCCAAAGACGCGCGAGGCACGGATCGACAAGTATATACCGCAGATATTGGAGGGGAAGGGGTTGAATGATTAGCAGAAACCTCCCCGCAGTGACAGATTATCGTTATCTTTACATATTCACTATATTAATAAAAGGATATATACATTGTATTTTCACGAATTTGATTTTGACGACGATTTACTGGATGGCATTGACGCGATGGGTTATACAACCGCCACACCGGTACAGGAGCAAGTGATACCTATAATTTTGTCAGGCAGGGACCTTATCGCCTCTGCGCAAACCGGTACCGGCAAAACGGCCGCCTTCCTGCTCCCCACAATTCAGAACCTCCTCACGCATACGCACGACGCGCACCAGATCAACTCCATGATCATCGTTCCCACGCGGGAGCTGGCCGTACAGATCGCGCAGGCGCTCGAAGGAATGTCCTACTTCACCAACATCAGCTCTATTGCCGTATACGGCGGCGGCGACGGCGCCTCTTTCGCCACGGAAAAAAAGGCGCTCTCCTCCGGGGCCGACATCGTGATATGTACGCCCGGCCGCATGATCGCGCACCTCAACATGGGCTACGTAAAGCTCCAGGGCCTCAAATACCTCGTGCTCGACGAAGCCGACCGTATGCTGGACATGGGTTTTCACGACGATATCGAAAAGATCATCTCCTACCTGCCCAAAGACCGGCAGACGCTGTTCTTTTC
>CBINIO010000644.1:0-2554 GCA_966250725.1 uncultured Chitinophaga sp. | reverse complement strand
CAACGCGCCTTCACCTTTTAACAACAAGGACGCGTTTCACCGCTGCCGCGGCCTGCCTTCCTATTCCGAAGGCGTGCCCAACCTGAAAATGGGTGTGGACCTGGTGGCCGCCTTGTACCGCGGCATGCAAACCTTTGCGGATATTTCGGAGCATAACGGGCAAAAAAAGCTCGCGGCCCGTTACCGTAAAAAAGCGGCGCAGTACCAGCAGCTCATAGACGCCCGCTGGTGGGACGCGGAGGCTTCCCTTTACAACACGCACGTAACAGCGGACGGCGTTTTCGGGAAGGGGGAAGGGGAAACCTTCCTGCTATGGTTCGACGCGCTGAAAGACCCGCTGAGAACGGAAAAAACGATCACTCACCTCACGTCCAGACAATGGAACGTGGAGAACCTCTCTTATTTTCCGTTCGTGCTCAGTAAATTTGGCTATGCCGGCAAGGCGTACGAGTACATCCTGCATTTGTCCGACCCCGGCAAAAAGCGCAGGGAATATCCCGAAGTATCGTTCGGCGTGCTGGAAGGGATCGTGCAGGGACTGATGGGCGTGGACGCTGACGCGCGTTACAACCGCGTGAGTACGCTGTACCAGGGCGATGCAAAAGACAGCATGACGCTGGAACAGGCGCCGGTGCTGGGTATTTTATTGTCCGTGGGGCACGTGCAGAACCGCAGCTGGGTGAAGAACGACGGGGAGAAACCGGTCGTTTGGCGCGCGAAATTCATGGGCGAGCACCGCGTGATACGCAGCGGCGGCAGATCGTACCGCACAAAGCAGGAGCGCGACCGGCGCGGCCGCGCGGTGTCGTATGCCGACATTGAGCTGGCGCCCGGCGCAACGCTAACGGCAACGGTTGACTGAAAGCCGGTTGCTGCGTAAATTGATACATCGTATTTTCATGAAATAATCAATATTGATGGGAACTGTATTCGAGAAGATAAGAGAGCTGGAACAAGTGCCTTCGTATTCCAAACATGACCGCATCGTGCAGGGCGTGATCAACGCCATCGCCGAAAAAGTGATCGGGCTCGACGACGTGCTGCCCTCGGTGAACAGCATGATACGCGAGCTGGAATTTTCGAGGGAAACGATCATGAAAGGCTATCGCGAGCTGATCAGCCGCGGCCTGATAGAATCGAAGAACAGGCTCGGGTATTTTGTAGCCAACGACAATACCGAACAAACGATGAAGGTGGCGCTGCTCATGTACAACCTCGATACCTTCGAAGAGCAGTTTTACCGCAACTTCCGCCAGCAGCTGGGTTCCGGTGTAGACCTCAACGTTTTTTTTCATCACGGCAATATTGATATTTTCGAGACCATCCTGCTGCAAAGCAAGGGCAAATACGGGATGTACGTGGTGGCGCCTATCCCGCACCCGCGCACAAAAGAGCTGCTGGAATCCATTCCCCGCAGCAAGTTCCTCATGTTTGACCGCTATGAGCCGCTGGACGGGGAGTTCAACCACATCACGCAGGAATTCAAACAATCGTCTTACAACGCCTTCACCGCGCTCACCGGCGAGATCCGGCAATTCGACGAAATGATATTTTTTCATTCCCCCCAGTCGCTCGACCCGAAGGAGATCGTGACCTCGTTCAAAAAATTTTTAAAAGATACAGGCATCAAAGGCAGGCTGCTGCCGGAGTTCATTCCCGGGTCGGTGGAAAAGGGGAAGGTGTATTTTACGCTGGACAACTTTGCGATGTGGGCGATCATGAAGGAATGCAAGGAAAAGAAACTGAAGCCGGGCCGCGATATCGGCCTGCTGTCGCATAACGACGAGCCGGCGAAAGAGATCACCGGCATCACCACTTATTCCACCGACTTCTCCCTGATGGGCCGCATGGCCGGGCAGGCCGTGATGAGCCGGGAAAAAGTGCAGCTCACCATACCCACCGTGCTGGCACGGCGGAACACGCTTTAACAGGAAAAAAGAACATTATGATACAGATCACATGGCGCGCCCTGCTGCCCGCCGTGCTGCTGCTTGCATCCCTGCGGGCGGACGCGCAGCGGCTGCGGTGGCGGATGACGGCGGACGGCGGCATTACGTGGCCCGTCAAACCAACGGACGTGCACCAGGACCATATTGAAATGAGCGGAAAACAGCTGTCCGCCATTATCCGTTACGGGAAAGACAGCGCGGGACATCTCGTATTGCAGCGAAAACTCGTATTCCCTATGCTGCGCACTATCCCGAACGATACGCGCGGCAGTCTCATCCGTTTTTTTAATGTCAATATCATCGACAGCGTGAAGGTTGACGGGAAGCTGCTGAAAGAGGAACCGCTGTCATTCCACCTCAATGGCTACCTGCAATCCGAAAGCAAGGCGGGGAAAGGGATGCGGATTGGCCGGCGTTTGTTCCCTTCCACCGATAAGGCCGCCTGTATAGAGTTGTACGAGATCACCAACACCGGGGATGCACCGGTTTGGCTGGATATACCTGAAATGCATATACGAAATGCCACCGATGCCGCGAAAGGCGTGTACGGCGCCTACGTGCTTTCCTGTGAAGTATACAACGGCGGCAAACTGCAGCTGGCGCCG
>CBINIO010000643.1:0-2560 GCA_966250725.1 uncultured Chitinophaga sp. | reverse complement strand
GCCGGCCGCTTCAACGGCCACCAGCTTCACATTCTCCGCGTCGGTGAAATGAAAGAACGCGCCGGCCGCATTGCTGCCGCCGCCTACGCAGGCCATCACGTAATCGGGCTCGGGCCTGCCGGTCTTTTCGGTGAGCTGCAGCCTGATCTCTTCGCTGATCACGCTTTGAAAACGCGCCACCATATCCGGGTAAGGATGCGGCCCCACTACGGAACCGATGATGTAATGCGTGTCCACGGGGTTGTTGATCCATGCGCGGATCGCTTCGTTGGTAGCGTCTTTCAACGTTTTGCTGCCGCTGATGGCGGGCACTACGGTGGCGCCGAGCATTTTCATGCGCGCCACGTTGGGCGCCTGCCGCCGTATGTCGATCTCGCCCATGTACACCTCGCATTCCATGCCCATCAGGGCGCAAACGGTGGCGGTGGCCACGCCATGCTGTCCCGCGCCGGTTTCGGCGATGATGCGTTTTTTGCCAAGGCGTTTCGCCAGCAGTATCTGCCCGATGGTGTTGTTCACCTTGTGCGCGCCGGTGTGGTTGAGGTCTTCGCGTTTGAGATATATCCGCGCTTTGTATTTTTCGGACAAACGTTTTGCGAAATACAAAGGCGAAGGCCGGCCTACGTAGTCTTTCAGCAGCTGTTCAAATTCCTGCTGGAAAGCAGGGTCGGAAATGATACCCATGTATTCCCGCTGCAACTCGTCCACGTTGGGATACAGCATTTCGGGGATGTACGCTCCGCCGAACTCGCCGTAGTAGCCCTTTTTATCGACATGATATTTGGATTGTGATGTATTCACCGCTATATCCATAACTCGTTATTTTTTTATCGTTTTGATGAATGCCGCTACCTTGTCCATATCCTTTATGCCGGGAGCGGTCTCGAACCTGCTGTTCACGTCCAGCGAAAAAAGCCGGTCGTGCCGCCAGCGCAGCACCGCTTCCGCGTCTTCAGGGCCGATGCCGCCGCTAAGGAAAAACGGGGTTTCGCCGCGGTAGTCATTTAAAAGTTCCCAGTCGAACTGCTTGCCGGTGCCGCCGTATTCCTTGCTTGCGGTATCGAACAGGAAATAGTCCGTCACCGCTTCAAAAGGTCGCGCATCTTCCGCGCCGGTCTGTATTCCCATCGGGATGGCCTTTATAACGGAAACGGATAAACGGAGTTCCTCGCATACGGCAACGGATTCGTCGCCATGCAGCTGCACCATATCCAGCCCGTAATCTTTCACCGTCTGCAAAACCAGCTGCGGCGCGGCGTTTACGAACACGCCCACTTTCCCGATGTTGCGGCCGGTTTCGCGCACGGTGCGCCCGTCCAGCTTATTGCCCACGAAGCGGGGCGATTTGCCGTAGAAGATGAAGCCGGCGTAATCTGCGCCCAGCTGCACCAGCGCGTCCAGGTCCTCTTTCCGGGTGATGCCGCAGACTTTTATCTTCATAATGAAGCCAGTTTTTGGGTGAACGATTCGAAGGCCGCGCCGGGATTTTCCGCTTTCATAAAATGCTCGCCGATCAGGAAACCTTCGAAGCCCGCGTTGCGCAGCGTTACGATGGTGGCGGGATCGTCCATGCCGCTTTCGGCTACTTTGCTGTGCTCCGCGGGTATCTGCTTCAGCAGCTCCATAGAGCGGTAGATGTCTACCTGGAACGTTTTCAGGTCGCGGTTGTTGATGCCCACGAGATGCGTGTGCGGGGTGATCTTTTCCAGCTGCTCGCCGGTATGCACTTCCAGCAGCACTTCCAGCCCCAGGTTATGCGCAAATTCCGCCAGGTGCTTCACCTCCTGTTTGCTGAGGCATTCGGCGATCAAAAGTATCACGTCCGCGCCGATGGCTTTGGCTTCGAGTACCTGGTATTCGCCGATCACGAAATCCTTCCGCAAAATGGGAATGTTGTTCGCGGCGCGGGCGGTCTGCAGATCGTCCATCGAGCCGCCGAAATAATTCTGATCGGTCAGCACGCTGAGGCCGGACGCGCCATGACGGGCGTAGGCCGTGGTCACTTCCTGCACGGTGGCGGTATCGTTGATGATGCCTTTGGACGGGCTTTTACGTTTGAATTCCGCAATAATACCGTTGCGCCCCGGCTGTTTCAGGAAACTGCGGAGCGAAAGCGGCGTGCGGCCGAACATGGAGGCGCCTTCCAGCTCCTGCACGGGCCTCCGTTGCTGCCGTTCCGCCACTTCCACGGCTTTGTGCGCGGTTATTTCCGCAAGGATATTTTTCATACGGTATTATTGTAAGGAAATAAGTTTCTGGAATACTTTGTACGCCGCGCCCGACTCGAGCGACTCCACGGCCGCCTGGAAACATTCGTCGTACGTCGGGTACTTTTCGAGGCAGTACAGGCCCATGGCGGCGTTCGCCATCACCACGGAATGCTGCGCCCAGGAGCCTTCTCCCTTCAGCACTTTTACGAATATCTTCGCCGCGTCCTCGGTGGTGTTGCCGCCGAAAATGTCTTCCGCATGCACTTTTCTTTTGCCCAGCGCTTCGGGCGTCCAGTCCTGCTCGCCTCTGTTCGTGATGATGCGGGTATCGCCGGTGAGGGAAATTTCGT
>CBINIO010000642.1:0-2561 GCA_966250725.1 uncultured Chitinophaga sp. | reverse complement strand
GTTGCGGTCGATGTAGCGGATGTCCCCCGGCTGCACCTGCTGGTTGTAGGCGAACGGCACTTTCGGCGCGTTCTTGATATCGTCCAGGTTCTGGTAAAGCCCGTCCGCGCGGTAACCGAAATACGACGCGATGGGGAAACCCTCGCGGATGATGTACGTATAGTCCGCGCCGCGGATGGATTCCTGCCCGAAACGGATCACGCGGTTCAGGTTGTCGGAGAGGTTGGCGCCGACGGTATGGCTTACCTGGCCGGTGCGGCCGCGGTAGTTCACCGCCAGTTCCCAGCCTTTGTTCTCCACTTCGCCCACGTTCTGCAGGCTGGAACCGATGCCGGCGGTGCCCGGCACTTCCTGCGTGAGATAAATGCCGGTGGTGCGTTTGTTGAAGAAGTCGAAGCTGACGGCGAGCTTGTTGTTAAAGAAATCGGCGTCCACGCCGTAGTTGCTCATCGTGGAAATTTCCCATTCGAGCAGCTCGTTGTAAGGCGTAAAGTCTGCGCCGGGGTTGGCGGTATTGTTGAACGGGTATTTGTTCGGGTTGAGGTTCACGCGCGCCTGGTAGTTAAAGCCGCCGATGTTGGAATTGCCCACCTGGCCCCAGCTGTAACGGAACTTCACGTTGCCGAAACGGTTGCGGAACTCTTCGAGGAAGGCTTCGTCCGTTACGCGCCAGCCCAGCGAGAAAGCGGGGAAGAACTGCCAGCGGTGACCGGGCGCCAGCTTGCTGGAGCCGTCGTACCGCCAGGTAAATTCGGCGAGGTAGCGGTCTTTGAACACGTAGTTGAACCGGCCGAAGAGCGAGTTGAGCGCATACAGGTTCGGGTTCACGATGTTGTTGTAAGTGCCGATGGTGGCGTAATCCAGCGTACCGTCGGGTTTGGGGATGTAACCGCCGCCGATGGTCCAGTCGTCGTCGAGATTGGTGCCGGCGTAACGCGTGGCGCTAAAACCGTAGTATTCGTTGATGGCGTCGCTGCGCACGCCTACCTGTCCTTTTACATAATGTTTGTCAAAGGTGTTTTCGTATTCCGCCGTGGCGTACACGTTGGTCGCCATGTCCTTGTATTCCGCCTGGCTCTGCATGTTGTTCACCGGTGGGTTGGCGGTGGTGTAATAAGGCGCGTAGCTGTATTTGTTCACGCGGTTCCGGTAATTTTTGATGGAATACGTACCGGATGCGTTCAGGTTAACCGTGAAGTGATCGGCCGGCTTGATGGCGATGTTGAGCCCGCCCAGCAGGTTGTCCCACTCTTCGCGGTTGTAGCCGCCCAGCGCCAGCTGCGCGATCACGTTGTTGCTGTTGAGCGCGGGCACCACGTAATTGCCCAGCGAATCTTTCACGGGGTAAATGCGCGGGGTGCGGATGGCGTCGCGCATCAGCAGGCCGATGTCCGGCTGCTGTTTGTTGTAATACGATTTGGTGTAGGCGAGGTTCATGTCCACCTTTACGTATTTGCTCACGTCCACGGAAATATTGGCGCGGGCGTTGTAACGTTTGTAGCCGAAGTCGATATCGGCGGGAATGTATTTGTTCTCCAGCATGTTGCCCTGGTTCACGTAGCCGAGCGACAGCAGGTAGCTGCTGCTTTTGCCGCCGCCGGTGAGGCTGAGGCTGTGGTTTTGCTGGGGCGTGTATTTGCGCAGCATTTCATCCACGTAAGCGGGCTCGGAGCCGCGCTCTTTCCAGTAAGCGATCTGGTCGGGGCTGAACTGCGGCGTTTTGCCGGAGTTCACGAGCGCTTCGTTCTTCAGCGTCATGTATTCCCATCCTTCCACCTGCCGCGTCATGGCGGTGGGTGTCTGCCAGCCGTAAATGCCGTTGTACTGCACGGAGGGCTTATCGTCCTTGTTGCCTTTTTTGGTGGTGATATAGATCACGCCGTTGGCGGCCTGCGAGCCATAGATGGCGGAGGACGCGGCGTCTTTCAGCACGGAGATGCTTTCCACGTCGTACGGGTTCAGGTTGCGCAAACCTTCGTTGCCGGCCTGCACGCCGTCGATGATGATAAGCGGCGCGTTGCCGGTAAGACTGCCCACCCCGCGGATATTGAGCACCAGCGAGGCGCCCGGCTCAGCGGTATTTTGCTGCAGCGTGAGATTGGGCGCGGTGCCCTGCAGCGCCTGGAACATATTGGAAACGGGCCTGCTCTCGATGTCTTTGGTGGAGATCGTGCTGATGGCGGCCGTTACCTGTCCTTTGCGTTGCGAGCCGTAGGCGGTGATCACCACTTCGCTCAGCTCTTTGGAATCGGTGCTGAGCACGATGGTGATGCTGGTGCGGCGGCCGATGGGCACCACCGCCTGTTGGAAACCGACGGAAGTGCACAGCAGCGTACCGTCTACCGCCGTGGCAGGGATCTTGAATGAAAAATAACCTTGTTCGTTGGTAACAGCGCCGATGGTAGGGGCGCCTTGCAGGCGAACGTTTGCGCCGGGTATGCCTTCACCGTTATCACTCACCACCCGACCGGATATGGTCACGTCGTCCTGCTGTGAATTTACGGTGCTGGCGGCGTTTCCCTGTTTCAGGATGATCTTGTTGCTGATCAGCTCGTAGCGGA
>CBINIO010000641.1:0-2571 GCA_966250725.1 uncultured Chitinophaga sp. | reverse complement strand
TGCGCAGGTGCCCGTGCAGATCCGCCGCAGCGGCCGCAACAACAAGGAAGGCGTGGATTATTCCATGTCGCAGTGGTACCCGAAAATGGCCGAATACGATTACGAAGGCTGGCATCCCACGCCTTACATCGCCCGCGAGTTCTACGGCGTATGGGGCGACTTCGACGTAAAGATCACCATCGATAAAAAATATGTGATCGCCGCTACCGGTTACCTGCAAAACCCGCAGCAGATCGGTTATGGCTACGAAGCAAAAAATTCAAAAGTGACGCGCCCCGCGGGCAATACGCTCACCTGGCACTTCAACGCGCCGAACGTGCACGATTTCGTGTGGGCGGCCGACCCGGATTACAAACACATCACGCAGCCGGTAGACGGCTTCACCGCGCATTTTTTTTATATCGAGAACGACACTACGAAAAGCACCTGGCCGCAGCTCGCCGCCATGATACCAAAAGCGTACGAGTATATCAAAAAACACTACGGCGCTTACCCGTATAAAAAATATTCCTTTATACAGGGCGGAGATGGCGGCATGGAATATCCCATGGCCACGCTCATCATGGGCAACGGCACCATGAAAGGCCTGTACGGCGTAGCCATCCACGAGTGGATGCACAGCTGGTACCAGGGCATGCTTGCTACCAACGAAAGTCTGTACCCCTGGATGGACGAGGGTTTCACCACTTTTGCCGAAGACAATACCATTGGTCATACTATCGATTCGCTGGAAGGCAAATGGCCGCATGCGCCCAGCTACCGCAGTTATTTCGCTTTGGTGCGTAGCGGTTTTGAAGAGCCGCTCAGCACGCATGCCGACCACTTCAACACGAACTACGCCTACAGCATCAGCTCCTATTCCAAAGGCGCGATATTCCTCGAGCAGCTTGGTTACGTGATCGGCGCGGCCAACAGGGACGCGGGTTTGCTGCGGTATTACGATGAGTGGCGTTTCAAACATCCCAACGCCAACGACTTCATCAGGGTGATGGAAAAACAGAGCGGCCTGCAGCTGGACTGGTACCTCGAATACATGCGCAACACTACCAAACATATCGATTACGCGCTGGACAGCATTTATGAAACGAACGGCAAAGCCACGGTGATACTGCGCAGGATCGGCGAGTTCCCGATGCCGGTGGACCTGCAGGTAGAGCTGAAGGACGGCAGGAAAGAAATGCATTACATCCCGCTGACCATTATGTTCGGCAACAAACCCGCCGAGAACGAAGGTGAAAAACGCATCGTACATGACGGCTGGCGCTGGACGCATCCCACTTACACCGTTACGCTGGACGTGCCGGTGAGCGAGCTGCGCAGCCTTAATATAGACCCCAGCATGCGCATGGCGGACATTGACAGGGATAATAATAAAGCAGTAGCGCCGTAAGAGCGGTCTTATCTTATAAAGAAGAAGGGTGTACCGGAAGTTTGGTACACCCTTTTTTATTGCTTTTCCAGGCCTTACAGGTTCTCAAAATATTTCCTCGCCGCCGCTTCTCCCTCGGCCACCATCTTTTTCATTTCCTGCGGATCGAAGGTGAGTCCGCCGGGCCCGCCGTTGAGCGGTTTTTCCGGGCGGATGACGTGCAGCTTAAGATCCGTTTTCCCAAGAAAAGGATTGTCGAACGGGATGTCGAAAAACGATTCGATCTCCTTGTTCTTCATGCCCGCTTCCTTCATTTTTGTTTTGACGGCCTTGATGTATTGCAGGCTGCGGTTTACGTATTTCGGCATGCGCAGGTCGTTCACCGCCACGTCCATCGTGAACCAGTTCATGGTCTGCTGCAGTATCTCGAAAGGGCTTTTGAACTGATGGCCGGTCGTTTCGGGATTTTCGGGCGTGAGCAGGATGGCGTAGATCTCCGTGGCGCCGGTGTCGATCGCGAGATCTACCGGCGCGTATTCGCGCAGGCCGCCGTCCACGTACTGCCAGGGCTGGTTTTCGATCACCTGGTAGGGCGGCATGAACACGGGCTGGCAGGAAGATGCGAACATCGCGCGGCGGAAAGTGCTGGCATCCTGGATGCGCACTACATCGTATTCCGGCGATGTCATGGGCAGGTCGCTGGTGGTGAAATAGGTGATGCGGCCGGTTTGCAGGCAAACGGTGGTGAGGTACAGCGCCCTGCCGCTATCCAGCACGGCCTGGTACATCTGGTCGGTGAACGTTTTTTTGATAAGCAGGCTGAGCGGCTGCGCGTCGAAGAGGGAATAGGTGTCTTTTCCCGCGAAGCGGTTGATGACATTGCCCGTGATCACGATGTCGCTGGTCACATGCGTGGTGTATAATTTTTCCAGCAGGTTGATCTCCCCGAGCGCCGCGAGGGGCGTGATAAGGGAACCGGTGCTGGTGCCGCAGAGCGTATCGAATTTGATTTTCGGGGTGGCGGCCATGTATTTGAGCACGCCTACAGCAAACGCCCCTTTGGAGCCGCCGCCGCTGATCACCAATGCTGTTTTGGACATGATGAAATTTTTTATGGGGTTTACAGATCGGGAAGTTTGGGCGGTTTCTTTTTAAAACAATGGATGCCGGGGTAACGTGGACGGCCACATTGGAACCGTTGT
>CBINIO010000640.1:0-2579 GCA_966250725.1 uncultured Chitinophaga sp. | reverse complement strand
GTTGGTCCTGATGAATTCCAGGCTGAGCGTATTGGCGTCGTTGAGCGCGCTGAGCGAACCGGCGTCCGTCGGGGGCGCGCCGCCATTCACTTTCGTGATCTCGCAGCCGCGGGTGAGGCCTGCTGCGTTGGCCGGGGAGCCTTTTTCCACGTATGCCACGTACACATATTTCCTGCCCGGAACGGGATCGTTGGAAAAAGTAACGGGGATGGCGAGGAAACCCATGTCGTTGCCGTCGCCTTCCAGGTCTACCGCGCCTTTGATGCCCCTGGCGAGGTTGCCGTTCTCCACGAAGGAGAATTTGGAATGGGAAGGGTTGGGCGCATAATATTCGTACGGCTTGCCGGTTTCGGGATTTTCTTTCAGCTGGCTGATCTCGTACATCGCGTTCTTCATGCTGGTAAGATCGTCGGAACCCGCGTAGCCCCTGGGATTGAAGGTGTTGTAATCGGGAATGGCATCGTACCAGAGGTAAGTTTCTTTCGCGAACAGGTAAAGGGAATCCAGGCTAAGCTGCAGGCGGCTGCCGGTAGATGGCGTGGTTGGCGGCTGCGGATCAGGCTCCGTTTTCGAACTTTTTTTACAGGCGGCTAAAGCGGCGGCGCACAGGAAAACTGTGCCGAGTATCCGGAGCTTAATCATAAATTGAAGCGATTTATATGAAAAATACGTCAAATCCCGCAAATCCGGTGCGTGGAACCTGCCAACGCCCGGAATCCGCCGGTAAAACGCCGAATTTTAACATACTAACGGTGAAAATGGCCTTTTAGTTGCCTTGGGGTTTCTTGTGTTTGCGCAACTGCTGCAGCACGGCCTGCATATCTTTTGGCAATGGCGCTTCCAGCTCAAAGGCCCGGCCTTCGCCGTCGGTGAATTTGATGCGGAATGCATGCAGGGCGAGCCTGTTCAGCAGCGGTTTTTCTTCTTCCGTGAACTTCCCCAGCCTGAATTTCTTTTTGATGGCGCTGAGCATTACCGGCTGCCCGTTGCCATACAGCGGGTCCACGGCGATGGGGTGGCCGAGGTATTTCATGTGCACGCGTATCTGGTGCGTTCTGCCGGTGTGGATGCGCAGCTGTACGAAGCTGTACAGCCCGAAGGTTTCCTGTACTTCATAATCCGTGAGCGAGGGGCGGCCTTTGGCGTTGGTCACCATTTTGCCGCGTTGTACGGGATGCTCCATGATGGGGGCGTTCACGCTGCCGGAAGCATCGATGAACTCGCCGTTGACGAGGCCGAGGTAATATTTTTCCACGTCGCGGCTTTCGAAAGATTGGGAAAGGGATCTGTGGGCCGCTTCGTGTTTCGCGAAAATGACGATGCCGCTCGTGTCGCGGTCGAGCCGGTGCACGGTGAATATCTGCCCGTAATGTTTTTTGAGAAGGCCTGAAAGCGCCTCCAGCTGGTTGTCGTGCCGGTCGGGAATGGTAAGGAGGCCGGAAGGTTTGTTCACGGCTACAAAATCGTCGTTTTCGAATATGATCAGCTGTTCCAGTCGCATGTTCGTATTTCAGGAAAGCGGCCTTGCTGCTGATTGCAAGGCCGCTGCCGGTTATTTAAAATGTTTGAGCAGGATCACTTCCTTTTCGGTGAGGAAGCGCCATTTGCCGCGGTTCACGTTCTTTTTGGTAAGACCGGCGTACATCACGCGGTCGAGTTTTTCCACCTTGTAATCCAGGTGTTCGAAGATGCGGCGCACGATGCGGTTTTTGCCACTGTGTATCTCGATGCCGATCTGCTTTTTATCCTTGTTGTCCACGTAACCGAGCGCGTCCACGAGGGCGAGACCGTCCTCGAGGGTCACGCCGCCGATGATCTTGTCGAAGTCCGCTTTGGTAAGGGGTTTGTCCAGCTCAACGTGGTAGATCTTTTTGATGTTGTGTTTCGGGTGGGCGAGTTTCTGCGCCAGCTCGCCGTCGTTGGTGAGCAGCAGCAGGCCGGAAGTATTGCGGTCCAGCCGGCCCACGGGGAAGAGCCTTTCTTCGTCCGCGGCGTCTTCCACCAGTTCCATCACGGTTTGCCGGCCTTCGGGATCGTCAGTGGTGGTGATGTAGCCTTTGGGTTTGTTGAGCAGTACGTAGATGAGGTTCTTTTGCAGGAAGATGCGTTTGTCGTTGAGTTTCACCTCGTCTTTCGCGGTTACTTTGAAGGCGGGCTCGATGATCTTTTCACCGTTCACGATCACTTTGCCTTCTTTGATGTAATCGACCGCTTTGCGCCTGCTGCAGATGCCGCAGTGGGAGATGAACTTGTTGAGGGGCATTTCGCCGCTGTCCGTCGTTTCGCTGGTTACGGCCTCTTTGATGATGCGTTTGCGGGTGCTTTTTTCTTTCTTTTTGCCGTGTACTTCGGCTTTGCGCTCGCTTTTGCGGGGGCGGTCGCCGAATTGGGTTTTATTCTTTTTCGGGCTGCGTTTTGGGCGGTCTTCGTCGTCGCGGAAGCTGCGTTTGGGACGGTCTTCCCCGTCGTCAAACTTTCTTTTCGGACGGTCGTCGCCGTCGCCGAAATCGCGTTTGGGGCGGTCATCGCTGTCGCCAAAGCTCCTGTTCGGGGTATCGCCAAAACTCCGTTTGGGCGTG
>CBINIO010000639.1:0-2581 GCA_966250725.1 uncultured Chitinophaga sp. | reverse complement strand
CACATTGGGCGCGCCGCATACGATGGAAAGCGGTTCGCCGTTGCCGATGTTCACTTTGGTCAAACGGAGCTTGTCTGCGTTGGGGTGCGGTTCCACGCTCAATACTTCACCGGTCACCAGTCCTTCCAGGCTGCCTTTCACGCTTTCAAACCGCTCCAGGCTTTCCACTTCAAGGCCCACGGCCGTCAAGATCACAGAAAGTTCCTCCGGGGTCGGTTTTACCGGTAAATAGTCACACAGCCAGTTATACGAAATAGTCATTGTAAGCTCCTTATGTTTTCCTGCCCGATACTTTGTATCGATTTAATTTTGTGAAAATCAATAATTTGAATCATTTTTGCACGCTTCGTGCAGCCGTGATCGCGCCGCGTAAAGTTAACAACTTCTGCTGTACGCAAACGGGGAATTTTCCCAAACAAAATGCAGAAAATCTTTTTGCACAAAAAATGTGAATAATCCGAACTTTGCTATGGATTTTCTGTCATTTTGGTGGATAACCCGGTGTAAAACGGTGGATAACCTGGTGCGGCGTGTGTGCGGACCGGTGGATTGCCGAAGAATAAATATAGTTCCGGGAGAAGGGGGTTTTATCGGAAAAATGCCGTTACCTTAGTTTCCCTGGCTTCAAAAAAATTTACAATTTGTTAAAGAATGTTGAAGTGCCAAATTTCCCGAAATGTTGTAAATGTATGAGCAAAAGCCGTCCAGTAACCATTTTTTTAACCTTCTTAACGCCTATAACATAAATGGATCTCAATCTCAAGAAAGACCGTAATACCCGGCGCAAACCCGGTGTAGACATATCCACTATGGTTTACGGAAAAATCCCTCCCCAGGCGAAAGAATTGGAAGAAGCGGTGCTCGGCGCCCTGATGCTGGAGAAAGGGGCCTTCGACGTGGTGATCGAGATCCTGAAATCCGAATGTTTTTACGTGGACGCCCACCAGAAAATATTCGCGGCCATGCAGCGCCTGGCCGCGAAATCGATGCCGGTGGACATCCTTACCGTAGTGGAAGAGCTGAAGACCGCGGGCGAGCTGGAAGTGGTGGGCGGCCCCTTCGCCGTTACCCGGCTGACCAATATGGTCGTGTCTTCCGCCAACATCGAAGCGCATGCGCGCATCGTGCTGCAGAAATTCATCCAGCGCGAGCTGATCCGCATTTCCGGCGAGATCATCAGCGAAGCGTACGAGGATACCGCCGACGTGTTCGACCTGCTCGACGCAGCGGAATCCAAGCTCTTTGAAGTAACCAACAACCACCTCCGCAAGAACTACGATTCCATCGACCGCGTGCTGGTGAACACCATCAAACGCATAGAGGACCTCCGCAACAAAGGGGACGATATCACCGGCGTGCCTTCCGGCTTTCCTTCGCTGGACAAGATCACCTACGGCTGGCAGCCTTCCGACCTTATCATCCTGGCCGCCCGTCCCGCCGTGGGTAAAACCGCCTTCGCGCTCAACCTCGCGAGGAACGCGGCCCTTCACCCGAAGTTCCCGAAAGGCGCCGCCGTGTTCAGTTTGGAAATGTCCAGCGGGCAGATCGTACAGCGTATCCTTTCCGCCGAATCGGAAATACATCTGGAAAAGATCACCAGGGGCAAGCTCGAAGAATATGAAATGCGCAAGCTGATGACCCACGGCATCGAACGCCTGGCCAAAGCGCCCATTTTTATCGACGATACCCCCGGTCTCAATATCTTCGAGCTGCGCGCCAAATGCCGCAGGCTGGTGCACAACCACGGCGTGGGCCTTATCATCATCGACTACCTGCAGCTGATGAGCGGCGCGGCGGACGGGCGCAATACCAACCGCGAGCAGGAGATCAGCAAGATCTCCCGCGACCTGAAAGGGCTGGCAAAAGAGCTGCACGTGCCCGTGCTGGCGCTGTCGCAGCTGAGCCGCGACGTGGAGAAACGCAAGGACGGCAACAAGATGCCCCAGCTGAGCGACCTTCGCGAATCCGGCGCCATCGAGCAGGATGCGGACATGGTAATGTTCATCTACCGCCCCGAGTACTACGACATCACCACCAACGAGCACGGCGAGTCCAACAAAGGGGAAACGCACGTGCGTATCGCCAAACACCGTAACGGCCAGCTCGATACCGTGAAGCTCCGCGCCGTGCTGCAATTCCAGCGGTTTGAGGACGATGGATTCGTGGACGGGCCTCCCGCACCCACCGGCGGCAGCTCCTTCGCAGGCATGAAAGGCCACCCCGGAAGCGGCGGTTATGATGAAGCGAAGATCTTCATCCAGAAAGGATCGAAGATGAACGATATGGATTTTGAAGACGATGCATTCGGAGATGCTCCATTCTAAAGGAACATCCTTAACTGATAAAAAAAGCCGGTGCGTTCTGAAAAAGATACCGGCTTTTTTAATGTTCATACGCCATGAAACGATTATACGGTAAATACAAAACCCACTACACCCAAAATTTTCACCTGGCATACCCCGTCGTGATCTCGCAGCTGGGCCACACGCTCGTGGGCCTGAGCGACAGCATCATTATCGGGCATACCGGCAAAGTACCGCTGGCGGCGGTATCGCTGGGCGTCAGCATGTTTTCCATTTTT
>CBINIO010000638.1:0-2585 GCA_966250725.1 uncultured Chitinophaga sp. | reverse complement strand
CGTGTGGGCGTTCTGCTCCGCTTTCGTCATGGTGATCGTGCCGTTCGCCTTCACCAAGGTGCTGAAGGATTACCAGGTGCGCCGCATCGAAGTGATGCTGGGGAAAGAGAACGATCCCAAGGCCACCTATAATACGCGCCAGAGCATGATCGCCATCGGTTCCGGCGGCTTCTGGGGGAAAGGGTATCTCAAAGGCACGCAAACCCGTTTCGACTTCGTGCCCGAACAAAGCACCGACTTTATCTTCTGCACGATCGGGGAGGACTTCGGCTTCTTCGGCAGCATCATATTCCTCGGCCTGTACGTAGCGCTGCTTTTCCGGATCATCTTTATCGCCGAACGACAGCGATCGACCTTCAGCCGCGTGTATGCGTACGGGGTGGCGAGCATCATCTTTTTCCATCTCGCCATCAACATCTCCATGACCATCGGTCTCGCGCCGGTGATCGGCATCCCGCTGCCATTGGTGAGCTACGGCGGCTCATCGCTCATGACCTTTACCATGCTCATTTTCATCATGCTGCGCCTCGATGCGGACCGCCAGATGGTGCTGCGCTAGGCGGGAATTAGTTATTTTTGTGGAATGGCACGAATCATACCCCTTTCGGAAGGAAGTTTTACAGTAGACGGCACCAAAAAATTCATCCCCTACGACGAGCAGCGGGATTCCTTGAAAGACCGCAGCTCCGGCTCGCTGCTGGTGGAGATACAGCCTTTTCTCGTGATCACGGACAGGGATATTTTACTGCTGGACACCGGGCTGGGTTTCCGCAACGCGGACGGCATCCTGCAGCTGCACCAGAACCTGATAGACAACGGCATCAATCCCATGGAAGTGACCAAAGTGCTGATGAGCCATTTGCACAAGGACCATGCGGGCGGGGTGAGCATGGAAGACCTTATCACGGGCGAGCGCTCGCTCAGCTTCCCCCACGCCACGTATTACGTGAGCCGCAAGGAGCTGGACTACGCCATCGCCAACGACGGCAAATCGTACCTGAAAAGCGAGGTGGACCTGCTGCAGAAGCGTGACAACGTGGTGTTCACGGAAGGCGGCGGCACGATAGACGGGTATATCCGTTACGAGCACAGCGGCGGGCATTGCCCTTACCACCAGGTGTTTTTGATAGACGACGGGGAGGATAAAGTATTTTTCGGCGGGGACGAAGCGCCGCAGATCTCCATGATGAAAAGCCGCTTTGTCGCGAAATACGACGCGGACGGGAAAAAGGCGATGGAGCTGCGCCAGCAGTACCTGGAGCGGGGCAAGGCGGAAGGCTGGACCTTTCTTTTTTACCACGACACGAAGCTGCCGACTACGAAATTCGAATAAAAAAAAGGCCGGCTCAGAAGGGCCGGCCGGCATTTTTTCCTACTTATTTATTGATGATAATTCACACTATTTGTTATGACGCCGCATCATGCGGTTGTCCCGTCTTTCTTTCAGCTGCCGGATCATCATGCCCCTGAATTCCCTTTCGGCGCGGTAGAGGTTGCTCACCTTGCGGGCGGGCAGCACTTTCATGAATTCTTTTTTATAGCGGGTGCGGATGTCCAGCATTTTCCGTTCGTAATCCAGCTCTTTGTCCATGGCCGCTTCGGCCACGTCGTCCGTGCGGGGCACGTTTTTCAGCTCCTTCGTCTTTTTTTTGCGCTCGGCGATCAGCGCGTTCACTTCCTTGGTGTATTTGTTGTACACCGGCCAGAACTTCTGCGCTTCTTCGGGCGTAAGGTCCAGCTCCTTGGAGATGTAAAGTATCTCCAGCGATTTCACTTTGTCCTGTTTGGCGGCGGCGTTTTCCTGCCCCGCATCCTGCGCCAGCACGCCGGTTGCCGGCACCGATGCAATGCCGAGCAGCGCCGCGATGATCCATATCAGCTTACGTTGCATCATTCTGTCATTGATTAAAGGATATTTCCCGTAAAAGATTTACTTCCAGCATATTGTCGATCTCTTCGTTGGTCAGCTCCTCGGGCAATACGGAAGGCATTCCTTCGTCCAGCAAAACATTGGTAAAGATACTTTCATCGTCAAAATCGTCTGTATGGTATTGTAAATAGTCCACGATCTCCTGGTCGCTGATCTGCGCCAGCTGGCGGTCGAGCGCGTTGCCGGAATATTCCTTCGCGACGAACACGGCGCCCACGCTGATGACGCCTGCGATGGCCGCGGCCACCAGGCAGCGTTTGAACAGCCTGATCCGTTTGTTCAGCGGCAATATCTTCGTCGCCGGCTCGGCTTCCCTGTTCTGGATCAGCTGCCTGTCGAGCCCCGCGAAATAACCGGAGGGCGCGTGGTAAGGCGTTTTGCGCGGCTGTGCGGCGAGGAAGGGGGAAATTTCCGCCAGCTCCGCGTCCACGCCGGCCGCATTTTCCATCTCCCGGATGCGGGCCATCAGCTGGCCCGGGAACCGGCCGAAGTACCCGTCCGGCAGGTCAAAATCCGGCGGATGCCCCAGGGGGCCCATTTCCGGAGCGATCTGCACCAGTTCTTCCACTATATCTCTTCCTTTGGGTGACATATCATTAAGACGTTTATTCTCCCCGATGGTTTAATAATCAATTCTTTTTAAGAAATTCTTCCA
>CBINIO010000637.1:0-2588 GCA_966250725.1 uncultured Chitinophaga sp. | reverse complement strand
CCGCCCAGCGCGAGATCGGCTTTTTCGATACCCCTGAAATCCTCGTCTATCGTGTAGATCACATCGCCGGTGAGCTGGTACGTCCACAGTTTTGTGGCGTAGCTCAGCGAATTGCTGCCGTTGATGCGGCCGATGTTGCTGTTCCGCGTGTACGAAAACCCGAGGCTGACGCTGCCCGTAAGCCGCTGCCAGAAATCGGCTTCCAGCTCGTGGATATTGTCCAGGTCTTCTATGAACAGGTCCAGCGAATCGCCCGCCATCGCTATTTTCACCCATCCCGGGCCGATGCCTTCGTTCAGCGTGCCGTAATATCTTTTGTTCTGGACGTCCTCGATCACATAAGGAATGCGGCGGGCGCGCAGGTGTTTCACGTCTTTCAGGTTAATGGTCACGTCGTCGTCGATCTTGTCGGGGTCAAACACCAGTTCGCCGCGCTGCATCCTTTTCACTTCGCCGATCAGCTTGTCGTCGTTAAAAAAAACCACCTCGTCCCTCTCGTCCGGGAACAATTGCTGCGCCGCGGCATGGCGGGCGGCAAGCAGGAGCAGGAAGAAGGTCAACCGCCGCAGGAAGGCTGTCACCACCGCCACCGGTAGTTTGCGGACAGCAGGCCGGACTTTCTCCCGCCGAGGAAACCTACTTCCACCCTGGCCTGCCAGCGTTTGCTGAACTGGTATTGCCCTCCTGCCAGCATACTCCAGTTGCTCACCGGCTTTTTTGTCAATGAATAATTGATGATCACGCCGTCGGGGTTGTTGGTGTGTATCCGGTCTGACAGTTTTTCGGCGATCTCCTTCACCACGGCCTGCTGCGGGCGGCTGAGACTTTGATACCAGGCGGCCGTTCCGTCCTTGATCTCCTGTAATTTGTCTTCGGGTATTTCATCCGTCAGGCTGCCGATGTCGATGCTGCCCGTTGTGCCTTTGTTCACAAAAATGCCCGTGGTGCCGATCCAGAGGGTAAGCATCCGGTCTTTCGGAAAAGTAAAATTGTAACCGAGGCGCGGCGTGACCATCAGCGTTTTGACCTTGTTGTCGAGATTGTCCAGCGTCGTCCAGGTATGGTTGATGTCGTTGATGGACACGAAGCCGTGATAACCGCCGGCGAGCGTAACGCCGAGGCCCAGCACATGCCCGCTAAAATCCGCTTCCGTATGGAATTGCAGCGGTTCGCTCACGTTCACGCTGGTTTTGCTCCACACTTTGCCGATGATGCCGTACACGTCCATAAAAGGCAGCACCCACAGATCGGCCCGCGCCGTTAGCGCCTGTATCTCCGCCTTTACTTCGCCGAACTTTACAAAGTCCAGCTCCGCCGGTTCGTTGCTGCCGATGCCTACTTTCAGGTCGCTCACGTTCACTTCCTGGCTGCCGGGGGAATAATTGAGCATGATGCCTACGGGGTATTGCAGGCTGAAACCGCGCGCCGCCACTTTGCTGCCCAGCAGCGGGAAACGCCAGGGATAACCTTTGTCCTTCATGCTGTCCGCATAATCGGAATCCTTTTTATGCAGCTTTACGCTGCCCGTTTGCGCGGAGGCCCGCATATGCAGCAGCAAAACGAAGGAGAGCAATAAAAGCGGGCGGAATGGGAACATTCCGCCGGGTTCAAAAATCAACCTATATAAACCTATCAACGTATGATAAAACATAAGGAATGCGTTTTCCGGGCAATAGCGGGTATGCATTGCAGTTTGATAATAGAAACAGACTTGGCAGATGAGGTTGTTTGATGCCCGGAGAAACGGCCGCATGGGCGCGGCCTCAGCAATACTAACACATGCCGTGTATGATTGTTGTACACACGAAAAATATTTTTTCGTTCGCGGATTACTGGTTAAATTGCATACACATTCCAACCTCTTCTCCCGGGCATAACCATCACACTCATCATCATTGTTCATTTATTTAATAATGACGTATGCGCACATTCCTCAGAATGCTGGCAGTGATGATCGTCGTCCTGGAAAACCCTGTCACAGCACAATTAAAAGGCACGCACCTGCTCGGCGACGCCGGTCTCAAAAGCGGCTCGCAAGCCCCGCCGGGCTTCAGTATCGTAGTGCCCGTCTATTTGTATAACGCGAACAAGCTGCGCAACGGCGACGGCGATGTGATTACCGATAACGTTGACCTGCACATGTTCATCACCGGCATCGGCGGCAGCTGGGTATTCAATAAAAAATTGCTCGGCGGCCACCTCGGCGGCACGGTATTGTTCCCCTTCGCGTCCAACCGCATTTCCTCCAATCTTACCGACACCAAAAACGATCTTGCGTTTACGGACATTTATTTCCAACCGCTCCAGCTCGGCTGGGCGTCAAAGCAGGCGGACTTTACAGCCGGTTACGCATTGTATTTCCCGGCAGGAAAATATGAGCCCGGCGGGGACGACAACAGCGGGCTCGGCATGCTCACGAACGAATTTTCCGCCGGCTCCACCCTGTATTTCGACCAGAAAAAAACGCTGCATTTCTCCACCCTGCTTTCGTATGCTCTGAACAGTAAAAAGCGCGACAGCGAAGTAAAGGCCGGGCAGCTGCTGACCATTGAAGGCGGGCTGGGAAAAACCTGGTACAAACAGGCTAT
>CBINIO010000636.1:0-2591 GCA_966250725.1 uncultured Chitinophaga sp. | reverse complement strand
GCTGATGCCGCTGCTGCTGGAAGCGGCTGACGACGGCGGTTTCGAGAACCTCGTCTGGATCAAGCGCGGCGTCCGCAACGGCATCTACCTTTACAAAGGCGCGTTGACGAATTATCATTTGAGCGAGAAATTCAAGCTGAAGTACACGGACCTGGAACTGCTGCTGGCGGTGAAGGGGTAGGATTTGTTTTCTGCCGGGGTTTGTTTTTTAAGAATGCGGCTTTCGTTCCGATCCTGTGATAGCTGCTTGCAGTAACGAACGGGGTGTTTTTTCTTTCCGATCCTGTGATAGCTGCTTGCGCCGAAGAGCAGGGCGTTTCTCTTTCCGATCCGATTTGCCGGAGTACGGTTCCGTATTCCGGGTTATAGCTGCTTACCCGTGAGGGGCCAGGCATGCTTTTCCTCCCCAATCCAATGCAGGAATACGGTTGCGTGTTCCAACCTGTTAGGAATGCATTTTTTTCATTTTTTGGAAATTATTTCTGGATAATGAAAAAATTTTCTAACTTTAAATATATTGGGAACGGTGATCATTTCAAAGGCGATCCTGCGGGATTTTATGGATAAACATCCTGATGCGGCCGCGGCAATCGAAAAATGGTATGATGAAGCTGTAGATGACCGGGTTGATGCCACAGACGTCAGATATAAATGCTAAGTCAACATGAAACACACAATACGCTCCAAAAAGGAGTATCATGAAACCATGGTGAAAGTTTACCGCCTGATGGACAAGGGGGAAGAAAACCTCCGGCCGGAAGAGCTCAAACAGCTGGCGGCGATGGCGGTGGCGGCGGAAAAATATGAGAACGACGTGCTGGGTCTCAAGCCGCAGAAAGAACCGGAAAGCATCGTAGAAGCCGTCGAGCAAAAAATGTTCGAAAAACGGATGTCGCAGTCTGCGCTGGCAGGCCAGCTGGGTATCGGCATTTCGAAGTTCTCCGATATACTCAACGGCAAACGCAAGCCGGACGTACCTTTCCTGAAAGCGCTGTACAAAGTGCTGAAGATCGACGCCGGCTTTCTGCTGGAGCATGCGTAGAGGCTAACGAAAAAGGCAGGGCCTATGCAAACCTATCAGAACAACGCATACCGCAGCAGCAGCTGCACGCTCGTTATACGGGATTCCAGCGCCAGGAACGGGCTGATGTTGTGCGGGAAAATATATCTTGCTTCGGCATGCAATCTTTCATACCGCACTCCCAGCCCCGCCAGCAGCGGCATCATAAATTCGCGGCCGCCGTCGAGGGCTTTCTCCGTCACAGGGCCGTAAGAGCCGTATATCCCCTTCCGTTTCACCTCGTCCTTACCGCCGGTCACGATGGCGCCGGCCACGCCTGCATTCACGTACGGGCGCAGCCTGCCTTTCGGGTAAGTGTACTTTACCATCGTCTGTATCTGGACGTATTGCAGGTTGATGTCCAGCTCGTTGTCGTAACTGCCGCGTGTGAAAGAGCCCGACACCGGGCGGCTGGTGTACACGATCTCGTTGTTCCAGGAGAATTTCTGCCGGTTGCGGGATACCGGTATGTCGAGGAACACGCCGACCACGGGGGAAAACCGGCTGCCTAATTTGCCGGCCGCCAGGGAGTGATCGCCCGTAAACCGGGCGCTGTTGAGGCTTGCGCCACCCAGAACGCCGATGCTAAGACGTGTTTGCGGATCTTTCTTCCTTTCGGCGATCTTTTCGCCGGGGTAACGGCAACGCACGTACTGTTGCAGCACTTTACGGATATCTGTTTCGCTGTACCGCAGGTTCTGCAGCTTTTGCCGCGGTACGCATCCGGCGGTAAAATTGAGGAGCTGCTGGCGGTAATGATTGCTGGTGGCGAGCTTTCCGAAATCCGGCGATCCGGCGTCATGAACGTACGTTACTTTTTTCACCAGCTGCGTAACGCTGTCCTTCTCCACTACCGCAAAATGCTCGCGGTTGCCGCGGTCGGTGTACAACAGCAGTTTCACGCGGCCGTTCACCAGCACCCGGAAAAAGTGCTCGCCGGAGATCGTGTCCCTTGCTTCCGTTCCGATCATATGGGTGACGGTTTCCCGGGTAACGTCCAGCGTGGCGGCGATAGAGAGGTATGTTTCGCCGTTCTCCGGGATCCGGAAGCCTTTGAGATCGGCAGGCTGATAATCCTTTTCCGCGCCGCTGCCGTCGCGGAAAGTGATCTGGAGCGGGCTTTTGTCCCATTTCCGGTAGTCGATCAGGCCGCGGGCGCTGTCGCCGTTAGGGAACAGCAGCGTACCGGGTACGAAGTTTTGTTGCGCGGCAAGGGATAACGCAGCCAGCAGGCCGGGGAAAACGAGGTACAGGAACTTCATGTATTGTAATTGATCTTGTTATACTTCCAACTGGTAGCCCATAAAGAAGGCGGCCAGTATAATGACGCCGACCACGATGCGGTAATAACCCCACATCTTGAAACCGTATTTCTGCAGCGCGCCGATAAAAAATTTGATCGCCAGCATCGCCACGATGAACGCTACGATGTTGCCGATAGCGAGCAGCTTGAGGTTTTCCGCAGAGCTGACGAGGAGGTCGCGGTGTTTGAGCAGCTTGTAACCCGTGGCGGCTGCCATGGTGGGTACGG
>CBINIO010000635.1:0-2600 GCA_966250725.1 uncultured Chitinophaga sp. | reverse complement strand
CTCTGCAGCCTGGGCTGCGCCTTTTTTGAGCACCAGAACGCGCCGCACCGGCACAATTTCTACACCATCTACTGGATCAAAAAAGGAGAGCTGACCCATACCATCGATACCGTTACCCACGTGGTGAAACGGAATACGCTGTTTTTCCTCTCGCCCGGCCAGGTACACCAGCTGAAGCTGTCCGAGAAAGTGGACGGCTATATGATCGCTTTCCACGATTCGCTGATGTGCCCCAGCGACCAGTCGGACATGGCGAGCGTGCGGAAAGGTCTTTTTGTGAACGACGCCTTCAGCTCCGTGATACACCTTTCCGACCCGGACGACGAAAAGGAGCTGGAATGGATGGTGCGCCGCATGATGCGCGAGATCGAGACAAAAGCCTCCAATTACGCCGTGGCCTTCCAGAACCTGCTGCAATATTTCCTGATCGTGGCCTCCCGCCATCATACCACGCCGGTGACCGTGATACCGGAATACCAGGCAAAGCACAACAGCGCCCTTTTTATGAACTTCAAGTCGCTGATCGAGGAAAAGTACAAGGAGCTGAAGAACGTGTCGGAATACGCCGCTTTACTGCATGTAAAGCCCGTTCTGCTCAACGAGATCAGCAAATCCCTCTCGGGCATCACCGCCGGGGAGCATATCCGCAACCGCGTGATCCTCGAAGCGCAGCGTTATCTCTATAATACCGACCTCACGGCCAAGGAAATAGCCTACAAGCTCGGTTTTGAAGACCCGCATTATTTCTCCCGCTTTTTCAAAAAATACACCAACCAGTCGCCCTCCGAGTTCAAGGAGCTGGCGAAAGTTTAAAAAAAAGTCCACCCTTTCCTTCATTCTATCCATTTTATTTAGATGTTGTAACATGTAATTTTGTGTTGTCTTTAGGAGATCACACACATGAAAACAACAAAACAAGTAGCAAAAGTCTTTGAAGGCGCCCAGACGCACATGGTGGGCGACGGGTTCAGGGTGCAGAATCTTTTCCCCAACGGCAACCGTATCGGGAACAGGCAGCTCAGCCCCTTTTTCCTGCTCGACTATGCCGCGCCGCATTACTTTCCGCCTTCAGACCAGCCCCGCGGGGTGGACGAGCATCCGCACAGGGGCTTCGAAACCGTCACCATCGCCTACCAGGGCGCGCTGGAGCACCGGGATTCCGGCGGCAACGCCGGCAAGATCGGCCCGGGCGACGTACAGTGGATGACCGCCGCCTCCGGCGTGGTGCACGAAGAAAAACACGAACGCGAATTTACCCGCAACGGCGGCACCCTCGAAATGGTGCAGCTGTGGGTGAACCTGCCCAAAGCCCATAAAATGGACGCGCCCCGCTACCAGGGCCTCGAAAAGAAGGACATTCCCGTGGCGGACCTCGGCAACGGCAGTTACCTTCGCGTGATCGCCGGCGACTTCGGCGGATTAAAAGGCGCCGCAAAGACCTTTACCCCGCTCAACGTATTCGATCTGCAGCTGAAAGCCGGCGCCAGCCTGGAATTGCCGCTGCCCGAAGGGTACAATACCGGCATCGTGGTGCTCAAAGGCGAAGCCCGCTTCAACGATACGCATACCGCCAAAGGCGTGGAAATTGCAGTGTTTGAAACAAAAGGCGAAGTGATCACGGTCAACGCCCTCGCCGACGCTTCACTGCTGGTGCTGAGCGGCGAGCCGATCAACGAGCCGCTGTTCGCTTACGGCCCCTTCGTGATGAATACGAAAGAAGACATCATACAGGCGGTGGAAGATTATAACAACGGCAAAATGGGCCGTCTTCATTAAAAACGATTACAAACAATTTCACAAATAAAAAAACCAAAAAACATGGCAACCTGGAAAATCGATCCTACACACAGCGAAATCGAATTTAAAGTGAAACACCTGATGATCACCAACGTGACAGGTCACTTTGCAGAATACGACGCCACGCTCGAAGCGAACGCAGAAGATTTTTCCGACGCGAAAATATCTTTCGAAGCGAACGTAAGCAGCGTAAGCACGAAAAACGCGCAGCGCGACGAACATCTTAAAAGCGAAGATTTCTTCGACGCCGCCAACCATCCGAAGCTGAGCTTCACCTCTACCGGCGTAACAAAAAAGGACGAAGAGAATTTTGTGCTGAACGGCGACCTCACCATCCGCGGCGTTACCAAACCGGTGCAGCTGAACGTGGACTACAACGGCATCACCGTTGACCCCTGGGGCCAGACCAAAGCAGGCTTTGAGCTGACCGGCAAGATCAACCGCAAGGATTTCGGTCTTTCCTGGAGCGCCACCACCGAAGCCGGCGGTCTCGTAGTGAGCGACGAAGTGCGTCTCATTCTCGCCGTACAGATGGTAAAACAGGCGTAAGAGAAAAATAAATGCCCCCAACCGGCATGGCAAAAGAATAATAAAGACTGAAAGAAGGATGGATCTTGCGCAGCGGCCCGGATGAAGGTTACAGGTGAAGGAAGAATGCAAACGTGCGAGTGGAAAGAAGCGATGGAACGGAAGAACGCGGCCTGCGAAGATAGTGGGAAAGCCCCCGAAGAATTTGTGGAATTAATGTAGAACGGTTGTCAGGGTTTCAGGTAAAACCGGGTGAAGCAATTCGCCCGGTTTTT
>CBINIO010000634.1:0-2611 GCA_966250725.1 uncultured Chitinophaga sp. | reverse complement strand
ATAACGCAAATGCTGCGGCGCGAGCATTTCCAGCAGGCTGTTGCTCATGCGCCGGTAAACGCCGGGAGCTTCGGCCGGGTCGCTGTACAGCCATACGATAGTGAAGCGGCCGGCGAATTGCTGCTGCAACGCAATGAGCCGCTCGCGGAAGATGGCGCTCTTTTCGTCCCGGTTGCTGTAGATCAGCGTGACATGTGAAGCCTGTTCCATATGCAGCGCCTGCTGCAGGATGGCGAACAGCGGTGTGATGCCGCTGCCTGCGCCCAGCATCACGATATCACGCTGCAGCTGGGGCGCAACGTCGAGGGTAAAACGGCCGGAGGGCAGCAGCGAGGTCACTACATCACCCACTTTCCAGTGGCGGAGGATGTGACGGGAAATTTCGCCGTTGGTCATGCGTTTCACGGTAACGGCCGGCATGTCGTCTATGCCCGGCGTGGAGCAAAGCGAATAGGAGCGGCGGTATTCCGTGCCGTGCAATGGTATGAGGAAGGTGAGGAACTGTCCCGCCTGGTATTTTACCGGCTTCCCGTCCGCGCTTTCAAAATGATAAGTGAAGGCGTCCGGCGTTTCCCGGGTGATGCGGGTAATGCGTAATTGTATGTAGAGATCGCGCATGGTCGGGCTAAGCGCCCCGCGCGCCTGGCGGCGGGGCGTATACGGCCGTTATGAGTTGGAATGAACGGTTATTTTGCTGCCGAGCATCTCGCGCACGGCCGAAGCGATGGCCATGGCGTCGTACCCTGCCTCGCGCTGCAGCTCGGCGGGTTTGCCGTGTTCTATCAGCCGGTCGGGAATACCGAGGCGCCTGATCTCCGCCTTGTAATCGTTGTCCGCCATAAACTCCAGCACCGCGCTGCCGAAGCCGCCCTGCAGGGCGCCGTCCTCAACGGTGATCACACGGTCGTAACGCTGGAAGATGTCGTGCAGCATGTCGGTATCGAGCGGTTTTACAAAACGCATATCGTAGTGCGCCGGCTGCAGCCCGTCGGTCATCAGCTCTTTCATGGCCTCGGTCACGAAGTTGCCGGGGTGGCCGAGGGAAAGGATGGCCACGTCGCGGCCGTCCTGGATCTTGCGGCCGGTGCCGATCTTTATTTCGGCGAAGGGCCTGCGCCAGTCGGGCATCACGCCTTCGCCGCGCGGGTAGCGGATCACAAAGGGCGACTGGTTGCCTGGCAGCTGCGCGGTGTACATCAGGTTGCGCAGTTCTTCCTCGTTCATGGGCGCGCTTACGATCATGTTGGGGATGCAGCGCATGTAGGGAATGTCGTACGCGCCGTGGTGCGTGGCGCCGTCTTCCCCCACCAGCCCCGCACGGTCGAGGCAGAAGATCACGGGCAGGCGCTGGATGGCCACGTCGTGCACCACCTGGTCGTAAGCCCTTTGCATGAAAGAGGAGTAGATGTTGCAGAAAACGGTCATGCCCTGCGTGGCGAGCCCGGCGGAGAGCGTAACGGCGTGCTGTTCGCAGATGCCTACGTCTATCGCGCGGTCCGGCATCTTTTCCATCATCCATTTGAGGGAAGAGCCGGAAGGCATGGCGGGCGTAATGCCCATGATAGTTTTATTCTGCTCGGCCAGCTCGATGATGGTATGGCCGAATACGTCCTGGTATTTGGGCGGCTGCGGTTTCTCGATCACTTTTTTATAGATCTCGCCGGTGATCTTGTCGAACAGGCCGGGCGCGTGCCATTTGGTCTGGTCCTTTTCCGCGAGCGCATACCCTTTGCCCTTGGTGGTGTTGATATGCAGCAGTTTGGGCCCGGGAATGTTCCGCAGGTCTTGCAGCGTATCTACCAGCTTGGTGATGTTATGCCCGTCTATCGCGCCAAAATAGCGCAGGTTGAGGCTTTCGAACAGGTTGCTGGATTTGGACAGCATGCCTTTGATGCTGGCTTCGAGCTTGGAAGCCGTGTCCCGCGTGAATTTTTTGCCGACGGGCAGCTTTCCCAGCAGCTTCCACACATCGTCGCGGAGCTTGTTGTAAGTGTGGGAAGTGGTGATGTCGGTGAGATATTCTTTCAGCGCGCCCACATTCGGGTCTATGGACATGCAGTTGTCGTTCAGGATAATGAGCAGGTTGGCGTTGGAAACCCCGGCGTGGTTGAGGGCTTCAAAGGCCATACCGGCCGTCATGGCGCCGTCGCCGATCACGGCAATGTGCTGCCGGTCGTGCTCGCCTTTGTTCTTCGAAGCGATCGCCATGCCCAATGCGGCCCCGATGGAAGTGCTGGAATGGCCTACGCCAAAGGTGTCGTACTCGCTTTCGCCGCGGTTCGGGAAACCGCTGATGCCTTTGTATTTGCGGTTGGTATGGAACACGTTCTTCCGGCCGGTGAGTATCTTGTGGCCGTAGGCCTGGTGCCCCACGTCCCAGACCAGCTGGTCGTAAGGCGTATTAAATGCATAATGCAGCGCTACGGTAAGCTCCACCACACCCAGGCTGGCGCCAAAGTGGCCGCCATGCACGCTCACTACGTCAATAATGAACTGGCGCAGCTCGTCGCACACCTGGTGCAGCTGTTCCTTGTTCAATTTCCGCAGATCAGACGGGTATTCGATCTGGCTCAGTAATTGGCCGGCCGTAATTTCCATATCAGCATTAGGG
>CBINIO010000633.1:0-2616 GCA_966250725.1 uncultured Chitinophaga sp. | reverse complement strand
TTCCGCCTGCCGTACAAAACGTTTCACTCTTTCCGGCCACCTGGAGTTGGGCGTGAAACCATTCCCCGAGGGCACGAGGTAACCATATTTTTCAGTGCCATATAATTGCGATTGTTGCAGTACCGTGTATTCCAGCGGCAGCCTTGCTTTGCAGACCTTTTCCGCTAATAGGGCATCATCGCCTGCGGCTTTTTCCGCCTGGTCCAGCAGGGAAGAATATTCGTCGATGAACGCGGGCGAAAGATAGCTGCCGCGATCGTTCACCGGGCTGCCGTATATGTCTAGCGGAGCTTTGGAGGATTGAAGATTTCGGGCGAGCGCTTCCACGTATTTGGATATGTAGGGGGCGGCGGGACCGTAATAGCCGTTCAGGAAATCGCTGAACACCGTATCTGCGGGCGCTTTGGGCTGCCATAATGATTTTGCCTGTACGTAGGCGTTCAGCTCGGCCATGTCGGAATACGTGGCGCCGCTGCCTTGTGAGAATACGCCCGTTACGCCGTTCTCCGCAAAGTATTGCAGGTTCCGTTGCAAAAGAAAATAGTCGGGGAAAGGCGCGAGGTAATTGGTGAATTGCGTGGTGTAATCCCACACGAAAATATTGTCCGCGATACGTTTCCAGCCGGCAAGCGCATTGCGGAACGATGCGGCGGAAGGTGCGTCGGCCAGTGGCTGGTTCCGGTAAGCGTCTATGCTGCTGAGCATGATCACCACATTGGGAGCGGGTTTGGTGCGGGCGGGCGGCTGCAAGGTATACGTGTAGGCCAGCGTGGTGAATTGTTGCGAGGGGAACTGCGCGGCCACCCTGTTCACAAAACGGATCAGCGAGCCGGCATGACTTTCTTCTTCTTTATCCGCAAGACTGCACTGATCGCAGGTGCAATACCCCACGCCGTCTTCCGGGGAAATGCTCCAGTACAGCGCATCCGGGTTGTCCGCAATAGCTTTCCGGAAATAATCCACCGCTATTTTGAATACCTGCTCGTTGCTCAGGCAAAGCTGCGTGGCGCGGCGTTTGCCGTTCACCAGCGCATAATATTCCGGGTGAGCGGAAAAATATTGTTTCGGCGGCACGAGCTTGAAATAGGAATGTCCCCAAAGTCCCCAGAGGTCTTCAAAGCTATGCAGCTTATGCCATTCCTGGTATTCGGCATCCAGCGGGGCGGGGTAGTAGGTTTCGCGGTAAACGAACTGCGGCTCCTGCAGATCGTTGAGCCGCGCCGGAATGGCGAGCGTTTTTTTTGAAGGCACGAATGCGGGCGCAGCGGAGTATTTGCGGCAGCCGAAATATTTTTCGAGCAATGTATACACACCGTACACTACGCCTTTTCCGCTTCCGCCGCGGATATAAAGCTGCTGGTCGTCCGTGGCGATCAAAAATCCTTCCCCCTTTATCTTTTCCGGCCCGAACTTTTCCGCATGTCCCGTATTGCCGATAAAAATGGCCGCATCGCCTTCCCTGTAAGCGTTTTCGCTGATCTGCACAGGCGTTGCGCCGGATATTTTCCCGAGGTAATTCTTCAGTATCGCCGCCGCGCGTTTTTCCGCGGGCGTAGCTTCCGCCGGTATCACGATCTTATGACGGGCTTTCCCGTTTTCCACCAGCAGGATTTCTTTAGCCGTATTGCAGCCGGGTTGCAGGAAAAGCATGAGCGTAAAAAAAAGCGTGTTCATCATGTGCGCCATCAGAATTTGCGTTGTACGGTGATGTAGATGTCGTATTGGTTCTGGAAGCGGTCGTCTTCGATCTTCTGGTTGATCCAGGTGCCGAAGATGCCCAGCGTGGTGCGGTAACGGATCGTTTTCTGGTAACCGGCGGCGATGCTGCGGGTAAGCAGGCCGCTCAGCTGCGGGAACTGGATCAGGCGGCTGCGGTCGTCAGGCGAAGTGCCCAGCCCGGCGATCAGCGAAAGATAATCCTGCCGGCGGTTCATGTAATAACGGCTGGTAAGGTTGAAGGACGTATTGAAATCCCCTTCGTCGCCGATGAAATAGGCGCGCAGGTTCACCCAGAAATCGCCAAAAGGTTTTGCGACGGAAGTAACGCCGGTGATCACGTTCGCGCTGTCCGTAAGCAGGTAACGCGCGCCCAGCTCGGCTTCTATTTCGCGAGGAAAGGTTTTGAAGATGGAATAGGCCAGCCGCAGCTGCGGGAATACGATCTTGTTGCCGTAAGCCGTCAGCGCGTAGGAATACAACGATTTGCCGTGCGTATAATACAGTTCCGCTTAGCCCATCAGCCCGGTTCCCTGCTCGCGCCCCGCGTAATTCGCGCGGGCGGCCCAGGAGCCTTTTTTGAAAAAACGCCGGTATTCGACGGTGGCGATATTGTAATTGGTGCTGGCGTAATCGTAATTGGAATTGAGGTAAAAAAGACCGAACTGGTTCTTTAAACCCTTCGACGCCATGAGGTCCGCATAATCTTTATGCTCCGCCGTGGGGAAGCGCCTTGCCAGCGAATCCGCCGCGCGCGCGGCCGCTTCGTAATCCTGCAGGGCTTCCAGGTTCAGCGCGCGCCGTTGCAGGAACACTTCGTTTTCGGGATAATACCGGAGCGCTTCGTTGACATATACCAGCGCGCTGTCGTACGACTTTCGCGCGTACAGGATGTTCATG